>JBGSSR010000300.1:0-9181 GCA_041736905.1 Sphingomonadaceae bacterium
GCCGCCCGCCGCCCTCATCGCGCAAGGACCACCCATGCAAATCAAAATCGACCCCCTGCCCGCCGCCGACCGACCCAGCATTGCTCTGAACTCTGCCAGCGCGGAAAGTGAGCAATGGGAGGGCATGTGGGGTCAGGTGATGGTGCGCAATACGGTTGCGCCGTCGCTTTATCCCGTCCGTCCGCGCGATGGCAAAGGCAATGGCAAGGCAGTGATCGTCGTGCCAGGCGGCGGATACCAATTCGTCAGCATCGACAGCGAGGGTTTCCGCGTCGCCGACCAATTGGCGGCGCAGGGCTATACCGCCTTTGTCCTGAAATACCGCGTCGTGCCAACGCCGCGCGACACGGCGGCCTATTTGGCACAAATGAGCAAGTTGTTCGGCAACTTGGGCAAAGGCGACCTGCCCGACCATACCCCCGCCATAGATGACTTGGCCGCCGCCGTGGCTTACGTTCATGCCAATGCGGCCGAATTTGCTATCGATCCATCGCAAATCGGAGCCATCGGCTTTAGTGCGGGTTCACGCACCGCCATTCGATTGCTGGAGGGCAGGGAGGAAGCGAACCTTCTCGCGCACGTCGCACTCATCTATCCGCCAATGGTAAATTTGGTGCAGGGCGGCCCACGCCCGCCGATGTTTATGGCGATTGCGGTGGACGATCCCTTGTTCAAACAAGGCGGACTTTCCATGGTCAACGCTTGGCTGGCGGAGAGCGACAAGATAGAGTTCCACCTCTATTCCGGTGGCAGCCACGGGTTCGGCATGCGCCCGATGGGCACGACCAGCGACGATTGGTTCAACCAATATGTGTTGTGGTTAGACCGGCATTAAAACCATTCTTTGTCGGAATTGAGATATTGGTCCTCGAACTCCTCCTCCGACTTGGTCAGGTATAAGATACCCTCAATCAACGCGATGGTCGGCGCGACCCATAGAAATGTGCCGAATGTTATCATGCCAAACACGAACAGTGCCAGCATGATCCATCCGGCGCGTGGCTTGTCCATGTAGAATTTGTGGACGCCCAACCCGCCGAACAGCAAGGCCAGAACTGCGGCGGTGACACGGCTTTTCCCGCTACGGTTTCTTGGCCGTTGCCCCAAATTGCGAATATCGGAGGGGGCGGAACCATGTTGCGGTGCATCATATCGCGTCGGCATTGGCCGCGCCGTCTCTACACGCGGGGCCCATGCCCGGTTGGCGGCAGACTGAGGGTTAGCGGCGATTTCTTCTTCCAACGCTTTAAGCCGTTCGGCGGTAGATTGCGGCGCTGCTTGTCGCGCGGGCTGGCGCTCGGAAAGTGGGGCCTCATCCTCAACGGGCGTCAGTTTGGAATGCCCTGCGGCGGGTTCCATTTCAGTTTCGGGCTGTTCAGCGACAGGGAAATACGGCGCCAATTGCTTGTGCTGCGCTGCGGGTTTTAGGAGCTTGGCACCATCGGACAGATATACCGTGACCATCGTGTCCGCCCGCACCGTGCCGTTGGTCATCGCATTGTGAATGGACTCGGCATCACTCATCATGACTTCGCGGCCATCGATTTCGAACACTATCATCGTCATGCCGGCCATGCGTCGTTTATCCTATCGTAATGGGTGGGCAAGCACGCCAACCGTCCGCTCTATATTGCGGGCGAAGGGCGCGGGTTCAATATCCCAATTGCAAATTCACACAGTTTCGCATTGGCGCTCTGGTCAGAAACGCGTTCAGGTTCTCCAAAAACAACGCCGCGCCGCGCTGAAACATACCGGTTTGGGTCACGCCGGACAGGTGCATCGAATGCAGCACATTGGGCGCGTCCCACAACGGATGCTCCGGCGGCAAAGGCTCAGGCGTGACCACGTCCAGAAATGCGCCGCCGATGTGTTTAGTGGTCAGCGCGGTGATGAGCGCGTCCTGATCAATGCAATCGCCGCGCGCGATGTTGACGATCTGCGCGCCTTTGCGCATTGATGCAAACGCCTCGGCATTGATCATATGCAGCGTATCGGGCGTGGCGGGGACGGCGACAATAAGCCAGTCTTGCGCGGGCAAGGCTTCGCGCCAATCGGCCATGCCAATAACGCCTTCCTCTGGCCGCGCGGTGCGGGCAACAGGGGTGACCGTGACGCCAAACGCGCGCAATCGCTCCCCAATCAACCGCCCAATCGCGCCATAGCCAAGGATCATCGCCCGACTGCCATCCAGCACGCCTTGCGCGGGCGGAGCAACGGGCCATTCATGCCGGTCGGCCATGCGCACGACTTCGTCGTATCGTTTGGCGAGCGTGAGCATTCCCATTACGGCATATTCCGCCACCGCGACCGCGTTGATGCCGACGCCATTGGTGACGGTGACTTGGCGCGCCGCCAAATCCTCCACGGGAAAATGATCCAGCCCCGCGTAAATGGTGTTCAGCCAGCGCATCTTCGTCGCAGCGCGCACCACCTCCGCCATCGCCGCCTTATCATACATATCGAACCAGCCGATGTCGGCTAACGGGGCCATCTCGAGCGCTTGTGCCGCCGTGGTGAAATAGTGAGCCTCCACCTCCGGCGGCAAATGCGGCGCAAGGAGGGGTTGCACCAACGCCGATGTGACAAGAACCGTCACGCGCCCAGTTTCCATTCCCAGCCGAGCGGGTCGCCGTCCATGACCTCTATACCCATAATGGACAGTTCGTCGCGCAGAACGTCCGATCGCGCAAAATCCTTCTCCGCACGGGCGATTTTGCGGGCATCGAGCAGCGCAGCAACGGCGGCGTCATCAGCGATCGCGCTCATGGGCCGTATCCTCAAATCGGCGCGGTTGAGGTCGAACAGCTTTAACCCCAAAACCGCGTTCATAACGTGCAGCAAAGAAAGCTTTTGTTCGGCAGGCACTTTCTTTACCGACAAAGCCTCCTCCATCACGGTCAGCGCGCGCGGGTTGTTGAGGTCATCGGCCATCGCCGCGTCAAAGGCATCGAGCAAGGGCACAAGTTTGGGGTGCGTCACCGCGACTTCTTCTATTACATGCGAATCGCCGACCAACTCGGTCAAATTCTGCGCGGCCATAAGCATCCGTTTCAGGCGCGTCAGCGCCGCCGACAACCCGTCCCAACTAAACTCCAATTCCGACCGATAATGCGCCTGCAAACACATCATGCGATAGGCCAGCGGGTGATACCCCTTATCTTTCAGCAATTGCACGCGCAAAAATTCGCCGGAGGATTTGCTCATTTTCCCCGACCGTTCGATCAGAAAATTGTTGTGCATCCAAAAGCGTGCGCCACTGTTGTCCGCTTGCGCCAAACTGCCGCAACCGCAAATCGCCTGATTTTGCGCAATCTCGTTCGGGTGGTGAATTTCGCGGTGGTCGATGCCGCCAGTGTGGATGTCGAACGGCAGGCCGAGCAGTTCCTTGCTCATGACCGAGCATTCCAAATGCCAGCCAGGCGCACCCCGCCCCCATGGGCTGTCCCACTCCATCTGCCGCTTTTCCCCCGGCGGAGTGGCACGCCAGATGGCGAAGTCGGCGGCGTTGCGTTTGCCGTCCACGGCCTCAATGCGGCCCTCTCCTTCGTCTGTTTGCGCCCGCGCTAAGCGGCCATAATCCGCCACGGTGGACACATCAAAATACAGGCCGCTTTCCAATTGATAGCAATGCTTATCCGCAATCGCTTCGGCAAAGGCAATCATCTGCGGCACATAGTCCGTCGCAATAGACCAATGTGCTGGTTGCCGGATGTTGAGCGCCTTTATATCGTCCCAATAGGCCTCGGTATAATGGCGCGCAATGTCCCAGATGGATTGCGCCTTTTCCGCCGCCATCCGCTCCATCTTATCCTCACCATCGTCGGCGTCATCGGTCAGATGCCCGACATCGGTGATATTGATAACGTGCGTGAGCTTATACCCAAAGTGCGTCAACGTACGGCCCAATGTATCGGCAAAAACATAGGCGCGCATGTTGCCGATGTGAGGGTAGTTATAGACCGTCGGGCCGCAACTATAGACCCGCGCCTCGCCGTCGTGAACGGGGACAAACGGCTCCAACTGACGGGTCAGGCTGTTGAATAAGGTCAGCTTTGGTGTGGTGTGTTCCATGGGCGAAAGCGTTGCGACAGGGCGCGCGCTTCGTCAAGGCTTGGGCATAGTGGCGGCACAAAAAAGGCGCGGCAGGTTGGTCCCGCCGCGCCGTTTGTTTTGGCCATAGAGCGCCGAATTATGCCGAATTATTCTGCGGCCTCGACTGTTTCGCCTTCGCTTTTGCGCGGGCGGCGCACGGCGCGCGGCTTTTTCACTGGTTCGTCTTCACCGCCACCAATGGCAGGCGGCAAAGCAGCAAGATCTAACGTCGCGGGCGCTTCGTCGTTACGGTCAGGACGGGCCTGTTCAGCGCGAGGACGCCGCACGGGACGCTTGGTTTCGCGGGGTGCACGGGTCTCTTCGGGTGCATCTTCGAAAATAGTCCGTTCGCCCTGAAACTCGCCGCGCGATTCGTTGCGGTCGTCATTACGGTCGTCACGCGTAGGGCGACGGTCGGCCTGTTGCCGTTCGGCCTGTAGGCGCTCACCTTGTTGGCGCTCACCTTGTTGACGTTCGCGGGGGGCGCGGTCGCGGCTAGCGTTGCGACCCGAGTTACGGTCGTTGCGGTCACCGCGTGCTTGTTGATCACGCGATTGTTGCTCACGGGGCTGACGGCGCGGCATGTCGCGTTCGCCGTCGTCGGAACCATAATCCGAATCCGAATTGCCATCCGATTGCCCATCCGAATAGTCGCCGCTATCGGACTGCTGCGAGCGTTGCGCATTGGCATAGGGGTCGTAGCTGCCGCCATCCGACGTATCGCGGTCTGATGGGTCGCGCCCGCTATCTCGTCCGCCGTCTTGGCCACCCTCTTGCCCATAATCGCCCTCATCGGAGGGGCGGCGTTCTTGCCAGCGCGATTGCCGCGCGGCCTGTTGCTCATCTTGACGCGCCTTTGCATCGGCGAGCACGCGGAAATAATGGTCGGCAAATTGATGGTAATATTCCGCCTGCACGCGGTCGCCGTTCAATTGCGCGTCGGACGCCATTTTTTTGTATTTTTCGAGCATCTGCGCCGCATTGCCGCGTGCGCGATTGTCGATCCGATTTTGATAATCACCACCGCCACGATTTTGTTGGGGCGCGCGATTGTTGTTACCGCGCCCGCGACGGCGGTTTGGCTGTCGAATGTTCATCAGGAGTGTGTCCCGTCGTTTCTGGATAAATCCTTTATGCCGCCCACCGTTTCGTCGGGGGTTTCGGCGCCATGGCGACCCAAAGGCCGCGCACATGTTCAACTGCGTTCGCAAAAGGCAACCCGATGAACCCATCGGCGAAAAACTATCGGCTTTTGCAGCAGGAAAACTGCCCAATAGGATGGTGCGTTAGTCAAAAAACCAAGCTCTTTCCTGTTTGGACCCCATCGCTATACAGCACACGACCCAAATGCCAAGCGGAAAAATGGCGAACGAGCCTTTGATGCAAGTCTAACGCCCAAATTTGCAACCATATTCACTGCCGAAAGGCCCTTGCGAAAGGCTTTCGCGCGCATTAGAGGGATGCTGAAAATGAAGCGAGTGTGGAACGCGCGCCCGAAAAATGGCGGCTTTCCAAATCATAGGGCAACATCATGAGCAATTATAGCAACACTGTTTTCGGTTGGGTTTTGGCAGGCGGAATCGCCGCCGTGGGCCTGTCCATTGCGGGCGGCAAACTCTATCACAGCGAAGAGCCGGAAAAGCCCGGTTTTGTGATTGAGGCCGCTGAGGCCCCTGGTGGTGAGGCCGCTGGTCCATCGCTCAACACTTTGTTGGCGAGCGCCGACATTGCCGCCGGTGAAAAAGTCTTCGCCAAGTGCACCGCATGCCACACCATTACGCCAGGCGGCGCCAATGGCGTTGGCCCGAACCTACACGGCATCCTGGGCAAACCACATGGTGTCCACGCCGGATTTGAATACTCCGCCGGTTTGAAGGCGAAGCCCGGCAATTGGGATTTTGCCCAAATGGACGAATGGCTGACCAACCCCAAGAAATATGCGGAAGGCACGAAAATGTCCTTCGCCGGTTTGAGCAAGGGTGAAGATCGCGCCAACGTCATTGCGTATATGAATGCGCAAGGGTCGAACCTGCCCTTGCCAGCGGCAGATGCTCCGGCGGCGGAAGCGCCAGCAGAAGGCGCGGGTCCCGCGGCGACTCCGGATGCAGCGGCAGTTCCGACCATTCCCGCGGATGCAGCGGCAACGCCTGCTACTCCGGCACCGGCACAATAGGCGCAATCACAGCTAATTTCGAAAGCCCTGCCCTCACCGGCGGGGCTTTTTTTCGTGTGTGCTCCATGATAGCATTCGGGATTGTCCACTAATTGGGGGATTTCATGTCCAAAATGTCTGTATGTGCCGCTTTGCTGGCCGGCGTTTCCATGGGCGCCTCGCCCGCGATTGCCAAAGATTCGAAGGCCTATGAGCATGCCATCGAATGCTCGTCCGCAGTAGCCGTGGTCGCGGCCCTGGTCGAGGGCGACCCCGAAACTGCCGATATTGCGCACAGATGAAGGCGGCGACGCCCAAATGGCTCGACAAGGGCCGCACGATGAAACTGAAAAGCGACGACGCGGTGATGGAAGATCACAAGCTGGCCGTGACCGACCGGTTGAAATATGTATTGGAAGATAGCAGCCCGAATAGCGACCGCGCAGGCGAATTGGCCGCCACGGCCATCGCATGCTTGGATGAAATAGGCTAAATCTGCCGCTTAGATTGGAGTTGGTCCCGCGTCGGTGAGAATGTGGGTGCAACCATCCGCCTGATCGGCATCCGTCAACGCCGCAATGGTCGTCCATCCATCCGCGCGCAAAGCCGCCGCCGCTGCACGGTCGTAGCCGATGGGCAAGAATAGGCGTTTGGTCATTTCCGCCGCTGCCGTCCCGTCGAACAAGGCGTCTGGATAAAGCGAGAAGCCGGTCGCGACTTCACCATTGGCATCAATCGCATAAGTGCCGCCGCGACCCAGCGCCGCGATTTTGCCGGATGCGAACAGCGAAAATCCGAACCAGCTTTGATATTCAAAGCCATGCCGCTCGGTCGGATCCAACGTCACGGTAACGTCATCCGGCAAAGCGGCGGCAATGGCGCGCAGGGCCACGATTCGCGCGCGCAACTGACCCTGCGCATCGATGGCGGCGAGTTTCTCAATGGCGGCCTCAAACGGGCCGGTGGCGGATAGGAGCGGCAGATACGCGCCAGCGCCCAACGCCTTCAACGCCCCCGCATCCTTCATATCGAGTTCGCTGCGCACCGCATCAAGTTTGTCGGATGGCAAGGGCAATGCGCCCGCCGCCAAAGTCTCCACCAAATCGGGCAGCGTCAGGTCAACGGTGATGCCCGTCGCCCCGCCCGCGCGCAAAGCCTCAATGGCCAAAGCGACAATTTCCTGCGCCGCCGCGACGCTATCCGCGCCAATCAATTCCGCGCCTAATTGGGTCATTTCGCGGTCGGGGTTCAACTGCCCAGCGCGCAATTTCAATACCGGCCCAGCATAAGATAGCCGCAAAGGTCGCGCCGCGTCCGCCAATCGCGTCGCCGCAATGCGCCCCACTTGCACGGTCATATCATTGCGCAGGCCCAGCGTCCGTTGCGACACGGGATCGGTTAGGCGCAGGCGATTGGGGGGACGCTCGCCCGATTTGCGCGCATCCAAGGACGCCTCAAACTCCGCCATCGGTGGTTGCACCAACGCATAGCCATGCTGCTGCATCACCGTCACCATGGCGGCAAGGCCATCAAACGCTCGCCCGGCATAGGGCGGCAATCGGTCACGGAAACCTTCGGGAAGCAATTGGGTCATGCGCTTGGCTTTACTGAAGTTGGGCGGCGGCGCAAGCGAGTTTCCACCCGCCCGCGCCGCATATCCCTTATGCGAAGCGCAGCGCCTTCACCACCTGCACACCGTCAATCGCAGCGAATTTCGCCATCACGTCGGTGGCAACCGGCGAATCGACGGTCAGCAGCAATGCGGCCTCCCCGCCCGGCGCGTTCGAACGGCGGCCAAGGTGGAATGTGCCGATGTTAATCGCCGCCTCACCCAGGGTTGTGCCGACGCGGCCGATGAAGCCAGGGACGTCCTTGTTGACGATATAGAGCATGTGGCCGGTGAGGTCCGCCTCCACCTTAATGCCGAACATATCGACAAGACGCGGTTCGTCTTTACCGAACAAGGTGCCCGCGACGCTGTGCTCACCCTTGGTCGTCTGCACCGATACGCGAAGCAGCGTTTGATAGTCGCCCTTCCGGTCGTGGCGGATTTCGCGCACGTCCAAACCGCGTTCCTTCGCCAGATACGGCGCGTTGACCATGTTCACCGTGTCGGAATAGACGCGCATCAGGCCCGCGAGAACCGCGCCGGTGATGGGTTTCTGGTTCAACTTCGCCGCGTCGCCTTCGACTTCGATGGACACGCCGCGAATATCTTCGCCTTCCAATTGGCCGACTAGGCTGCCGAGTTGTTCGGCAAGCGCCATATAGGGCTTTAACTTCGGTGCTTCTTCGGCAGAGAGCGATGGCATGTTGAGCGCGTTGGTGACGCCACCATGGACGAGGTAATCGGACAATTGCTCCGCCACCTGAATGGCGACATTGACCTGCGCCTCATCGGTGGATGCGCCCAGATGCGGCGTGGCGACGAAGTTCGCGGTGCCGAACAGGGCGTTTTCTTTCGCCGGTTCTTTGGCAAACACGTCCAAGGCCGCGCCCGCGACATGGCCGGATTCCAATGCGGCCTTCAATGCTGCTTCATCAATCAAACCGCCGCGCGCGCAGTTGATAATGCGCACGCCCTTCTTGGTCTTGGCGATATTGTCCGCCGACAGGATGTTACGTGTTTGGTCGGTGAGTGGCGTGTGCAGCGTGATGAAATCGGCGCGCGCGAGCAAGTCATCCAGATCGGCCTTCTCCACGCCCATTTCCACGGCGCGTTCCTGTGTCAGGAACGGGTCAAACGCGACAACCTTCATGCGCAGGCCCAACGCGCGGTCGGCAACGATGCCGCCGATATTGCCCGCACCGATGAGGCCCAGCGTCTTGCCCGTGACTTCGACGCCCATGAAGCGGTTCTTCTCCCACTTGCCCGCCTGCGTCGAGGCGTCGGCCTCGGGCAGTTGGCGGGCGAGCGCGAACATCAATGCAATCGCA
>JBGSSR010000313.1:0-1525 GCA_041736905.1 Sphingomonadaceae bacterium
CGCCAGCGCCGCTGCCCGTGCCGTCCTGATCCGACGCGCCGTTTTTGGCCTTTTTGCCGTCGCGGGGTTTTTCGGTGGCGGTGATGTCATTGGGCGATTTCGCTTTCGCGCCGACCACGGGCGTGGCGCGTTGTTTCAGCGCCTTGGCGGAGGATGCGCCTTCTGCTGCTGCCTTTTTCTCGTCCACCGTTATGGGTGGGCTGATAGTGACCGGCGGGGGCAGGGGGATGTTGAGGACGGTCAACGACGCCTGCGCCATTGTCGGCTTGGGCAGGGCAGTGACGCCCAAAGCAGTAAGCAACACGTAACCCAGCGCGCCGTGCAGTGCGATAACACCCGCGCTACTTTTCGCTTTATCCTGCCAATTCCGTTCGATCTTAGCCGCGTAAGCCATGACCCCAAATCCCTGAATGCGTGATGGAGCCTCCTCCAATCGCGTTCAGTTATAATGGGGTTTTCATGAACAGATGCTTGCTAAGCCGTGCCGCCGACGGTCATCGCGCTAATCAGGGTCGTTGGTTGGCCGACGCCAGCGGGGACGCTTTGCCCTGCCTTGCCGCACACGCCCACGCCCTCGTCCAGCGCCATGTCGTTGCCGATGCCGGTGACTTTGGTGAGCACGGTGGGACCATCGCCGATGAGGGTTGCGCCCTTAATCGGGTGCAGCAATTTGCCGTCCTTGACGCGATAGGCCTCGGTGCAGCTGAACACGAATTTGCCCGACACAATGTCCACTTGCCCGCCGCCGAATGCCTTGGCGAAGATGCCGTCCTTCACGCGGGACAGGAGTTCAGCGGGGTCGTCGTTTCCGGCGCGCATAAAGGTGTTGGTCATGCGCGGCATCGGCGCGTGGTTGTAGGATTGCCGTCGCCCGTTGCCTGTGGGTTCTACCCCCATCAAGCGCGCATTCAATCTGTCCTGCAAATAGCCCTTTAATATGCCATCCTCGATGAGGACATTTTCCTGACAGGGCGTGCCCTCATCATCAATGGTCAGCGAGCCGCGCCGGTTCATGATGCTGCCATCATCCACCACGGTCACGCCGGGGGCGGCCACCCGCTGCCCGATTTTGCCGGAAAATGCCGATGTGCCCTTGCGGTTGAAATCGCCTTCTAGGCCGTGGCCGATGGCTTCATGGAGCAGCACGCCGGGCCAACCAGGGCCGAGGAGAACGGTCATTTCACCGGCCGGAGCGGCTTCGGCGGACAGGTTCACCACCGCCTGCGCCAAGGCCTCATCCACGCCGCGATTCCATGTTCCGGGGTCGAACAAGCGGTCGTACATATTGCGCCCGCCGATACCGAACGATCCGCTTTCGCGCCGCCCGTTTTCCTCCACCACGATGGAAATATTCAGGCGCACCAGTGGCCGCACATCGGTGGCGACAAAGCCATCGGCGCGCACGATTTCGACTACGGTCCAACTACCGGCCAGACTGACGCTGACCTGCGCAATACGCGGGTCGCGCGCGCGGGCGGCGGCCTCTATTTCGGCGCACAATGCGGCCTTTTTCTCAAAGGGGATC
>JBGSSR010000326.1:0-6611 GCA_041736905.1 Sphingomonadaceae bacterium
AGGACATCGCGGTAGAACGCAACGGTCTCGGCGGCGTCCTTGCACCGATAGGCGACATGGTGGACGCCGTGCAGCGCGGGGGTTTGCGTGGTCATCTTATCCCTCCACCTTCAACGTGCCGCGATCAATCTGGTCGCGCTCCATGCTTTCAAACAGCGCCTTAAAATTGCCCTCCCCGAAACCATCGTCGCCCTTGCGTTGAATAAACTCAAAGAACACGGGGCCGATAGTGGGCGTGGCAAAAATTTGCAGCAGCAGGCGGGGCTTGCCGCCTTCTGTCGTGCCGTCCAGCAATATGCCGCGCGATTGCAGTTCGTCGGTCGGTTGCCCATGGCTAGGCAGGCGGCCTTCCAACATATCGTAATAAGCGCGCGGTGGTGCCGTCATGAAGGGCACGCCAGTCGCCTTCAACCGATCCCAAACGCCCAATAAATCGTCGCAAATGAAGGCGATATGTTGGATGCCCTCACCGTTAAATGCGCGCAGGAACTCCTCAATCTGCCCCTTACCGCCTTCGCCTTCTTCGTTCAGCGGAATTTTGATTTTGCCATCGGGTGCGGTCAACGCCTTGCTGGTCAGGCCGGTATATTCGCCCTTTATATCGAAATAGCGGATTTCGCGGAAGTTAAAGAGTTTCTCATAATAATCCGCCCAATAGGCCATGCGCCCACCGTATACATTGTGCGTGAGGTGGTCGATCAGGTTGAGACCCGCACCTACGGGATGCTTGTCCACGCCAGGCAGATATTCAAAATCAATGTCGTAGATCGACAAAGCATCGGGGTTCTCCGCGCTGCTATACCGGTCCACCAGATAGAGCATTGCGCCGCCAATGCCGCGGATTGCGGGGATATGCAGTTCCATTGGGCCGGTCTTGACCGCCACCGGCTCACCGCCTTGCTCAAGCAGATGCGCATAAGCGGCACGCGCGTCCTTCACCCGAAACGCCATGCCGCATGCCGAGGGCCCATGTTCGCGCGCGAAATACCATGCGGCGCTTTTAGGTTCATAATTGGTGATGAGGTTGATATCCCCCTGCCGCCACAATTCCACATCCTTGCTGCGGTGGCGGGCGACGCGGGTAAAGCCCATGGCGGTGAACACGGGTTCGATGACGCCCTTTTCCGGCGCGCTGAATTCGATGAATTCAAAGCCGTCGAGGCCAGCGGGATTGGCGGCGATGTCTGTCAGGTTAACGGGGGCGTTCATAGGGTGGCTCCTTGGGTCATGAAGGATGGAAGGCGGGCTTGCTTGCCCACCGAAACAATGCGGTCATCGGGTAGCAGCACGTCGGGATGCACCGGCGGCACGTCGCGCCAAGCATCGTAAATCGGCCCAAAATCTAGGCCAACCAACTGCTCCACCAATTCGTCGAAGCTGTTGATGACGAAATAGACACGCTGAAAATCGTCAATGGCGTAATCGGTGCGCATGATGCGGATGGGGTCAAATCGTAATCGGCTGGGCAGGGGGCTGGTGGTTGCGTAGACCGTTTCCAACGCGCTGGAGAGGATGCCCGCACCAAAGGCCTTTACTTGCCCGCGCTCCCCAATCAGGCCGAACTCGACATTATACCAATAAATCCGTGCCAACATGGGCAGGGCATTCATCGCCAAGGCCCGCTCCCCTGCGGCGCCATATTTCTGCATAAAATCGGCAAAGGCGGGATTGAGCAGCATCGGCACATGGCCAAAAAAGTCGTGGAACACGTCGGGCTCGACCAGATAGTCCAGCTCGTGTTCGTCCCGAATCCAGCGTGTCACTGGGAACCGCCGCGCCGCCAAATGGGCGAAGAACTGATCATCGGGAATGAAGCCGGGGACGGCCACCAATTCCCAACCTGTTGCCCTGCGCAAAGTCTTATTGGCGTGAATAAAATCGGGGATTGCATCAGCACAATCGAGCTTGTTCAAGCCTTTCAGAAATTCGGCGGCGGCATGGTTCTGACAAATGCCATATTGCCGTTCAAACAGTCGTCGCCACCGGTCATGGTCGGCATCGGTGTAGGCTGCCCAATTTTGCGCCGTCGTAAAATCGGCAGCAATCGCGGAGTAATTACCACGCAAATCGTTGGTAGAGCGCGCTCCAAAATTTTCCGAAAGATCCATTTTGCCGTCCGTTCCCAACTGCTATTTTATACATAAGATTTATCACAGAATTGGCGCAATTTCTTTGCAAACTTTGCCCATTTTCGGCATAAAATTAGAGAATATCACTCAAAAAATTTAGGATTTTAGCGATATGGATAAAATCGACCACAGTATATTATGCGCATTGCAAGCCGATGCACGAATGCCAGTCACGGCCTTGGCAGAGAACATTGCGCTATCAGCCACGCCTGTCACGCGCCGTATTAAAGCCTTGGAGGCGGAGGGCTATATCACGGGCTACACCACGCGCATGGATGCCAAGAAGTTGGGCTTTTCAATGCAGGCCTTTGTTTTGGCGAACCTGAAACAACATAACGACGTCACCATCGATCGATTTGAGGCCGAAGTCGAAGCAATGGATAGCGTCATCGCTTGTTTCGCCGTCACGGGCGACATGGATTATATCCTGCATATCGTTGCCCGCGACGTCGACCATCTCAATGAGATCGTATTGAAACGGTTGGTCCGTATTGAAGGAGTCGGGGATGTTAAATCCATTCTCGTCTTGCAAACCGTTAAACAGGGGCATGCTGTGCCGTTGAATGAATGGGTTGAGCGGGCTTAAATCGCTCTGATTACAATTTGGCGTGTTGCTTTTGGTTGTGTGGTTAAAGGGTTCTTAACCCTGTTTGGTCTAGTCCTTTGCGGTAATCCATTTAGGGCTTAGCATGAACGATCTTGTCCAACCCATATCCAGCATCCCGCGCCGCCTGTTGCTAAAGGCTATGTTGATTGCTGCCCTGATTTCTGGGTCGTTGTCAGCGTTGGGTGTGTTTTATCCCTTGGATGCCGTGCTTTACGCAATGCGCAGTCAAGTGGCGCAAAAGCCAATGCGCGATGATGTTGTCCTGATCGGTATCGACGACAAGGCACTGGCCAAACACGGCGGTTGGCCCTGGGATCGGCAGGTTTTGGCCGACGAAATCACCAAAATGGACAAAGCAGGCGCGCGACGGATCGTTTTCGATGTGCAATTCTTCGACAACGGATTAGGGCGGGAAGACCCCCTATTGAAAGCCGCGAACGACGCGAAGGCGGAAGTGTATTTTGGGGTTTTGCCTGAGGCAATGCATTTTGATGACAAATTTGAGATTTCAAGCGAACGTTCGAAAGAGTTAATGATTCCGGACGGAAATCGCTTGGTCTATTTGGGCATGAATTTCGACTTTATGGGTACGCCGCAAAGCGTCCCAAATGACGTCGTGTTGAATCTAAATGGTGAATCGAACCAAATACCAGGAATTGCAAATTTGCTCTCAATGCATGAACGCAGCGATGATATTGTTTATGTTGATCTCAATATTAAAGGTAATTATGAACTTGTTTCGATCCTTGATTGGCAAAAAAAATTAGATTTGAATTCTAAAGATATTATATTAGTCCCGCAGGCTGAAATATTCAACGACTATTATAAAATACCATTTCATGGATATAGGCCGGGCGCTGTTTTGCAAGTTATGGCTTCACAATCAGAACAAGCAGATTTTCTTCATGCGCCAACGATAATTTTTACCTTGTTATCAGCATTGTTGTATGTCGTTTTGATCTGGTCGAAAGTCACGAAAACTAAAGTTTATGTTCTTCAGGCGAGCTTATGCGCGGTCATATTAGCTGTCGGTTGGGGAATGGAGCGAAATGGATACCAATTTCTGTTTTCTCCGTTCTTGATAAATTCGGCATTGTTTGTAGCATTGATCAAATACAACTACGAAAAATACCTCGCCAGCGTTGAAAATGCGACTGACAGCTTAACTGGCCTACCCAACGGCACAGCGCATGTATGCGCCATTGAAGAAGTTGGCAACGGCTCGCGCGTAATTGTCGCCGCAACTATCGGCAACAGCTCTGACATTAGTTGCGTGTTGAATGAAGAGAAAATCTTGGACTTCTATCGTGAAGTGGAACGGCGCATTTTGTCTTCAAACGGCGCAGAGGTCATCTATCACGCGGGCTATGACTCGGTAACATGGGATGTACCAAAAGCGATTTTCCCGGATGTGGAGGACTATGCCAAGGCCATGCGCGCCATGATGTTACAGCCATTCATTATCGATGGACAAACTATCCGTGCCGACTTGTCTTATGGTTTCGATTTGGACACCAGTTTGACAGCTTATCGCCGTCTGGCGAACGCCTTAAACGCATCACAGCGGGCAGCATCGAGCCATAAATTGTTTTCAGACAATCCATCGGCAACCGACAATAGTGCAACGTGGCGCATTGCTCTGTCGAGCTCCATTGATCGTCTGCTGGCTGAGAAGCAGTTCAGCCTAGCGTTTCAACCAAAGCTTAATCTGGAATCTGGCCGTGTGGAAAGCGCGGAATGCCTGATGCGGTGGACACACCCAGATTTTGGCGCCATTCCGCCATCCGAATTTATCGAAGCGGCGGAGCAAGGGAGCGCTATTGCCGACTTAACGGCATTTGCACTTGATTCTGCGATGCAAGCGCTGACTGTAATTCGCCGGACCAAACCAAAGTTCACCTTAGCCGTTAACTTGTCGCCCAGCTTGTTGGACGAGCCTGACCTTGCTGCACGAATATTGGAAGGGCTCGATTCTTATGGGTTAAATCGGTCCGCGCTTATCCTCGAAATAACCGAGGCAGCGCAATTGGCCGATCGTTCAGTCGCGATGGATATGTTAGACCGTTTGGCCAAGGCCGGCGTGCCGCTTTCCATCGACGATTATGGCACGGGGCGTTCGACATTGGACTATTTGCGCGTCATTCCAGCAAAGGAAGTAAAGCTGGATAGAAGCTTCGTGGGCGATATGATTGCCAACGATCAGAACCGCAATTTGGTCGAATCCACCATCAAACTCGCGCAAACGCTTAGTCTCGCTACAGTGGCCGAAGGCGTTGAAAATCGCGCGACTCTGAATATGCTGAAAGCTATGGGTTGCACCTATGTTCAAGGCTATCACATCGGTTGGCCCCTCGATTTCGAACAATTTACAAAAAAATTCGTAAACGAATCAGATGTCTATGCTGCGTAACATGGTTAAACGCTTGTTTACCTTTGCGACCTGACGTTAAATTAAGCACGCATTTCGGAGTTTTGAAATGCGGGTCACAGAATGAGAGTAAAAATCATGTGGAACTGGATTTTTGGTGGTCATAAAGGCACAGGCACAGCCGGCTAATTTGACACACCGTCAATCAATGTAACACCCAACGACCCGCTACGGCGGGTTTTTTGTTGTATGCCTCCTACGCGGAACCGCTGAGGCATTCCAAGTCATGGGGACGGAAATATGAAAAGTGGCGGACACGGAGGGATTCGAACCCTCGGTAGAGGGTCTACCCCTACGCCTCCTTAGCAGGGAGGTGGTTTCAGCCGCTCACCCACGTGTCCGCATGGTCTGGCCAGATGGGCGCTATAGCGAGGCTCGCGGCCTGCTGCAACGGCAAATTGGCTCGGCGATGCTGCTTTGCCACAAAAGGGTTAATTGCAGGTAATTCGGCGCAATACTATCAACATCGCGCCCAAAAAAACGGCGGGAAAGCAACGTTATGTCGCCTTCCCGCCTGTCCCGTTGGTGCGACCCGTCGGGCATTCCTTGTAAAATTATATCAATGCGTCAAATCGGTTTCCAGCAAGACCAAGGTCGCATCGTCGGGGTGGCCGTGCGCGACGAAGCCCATTTCGCGTTCCAACTCAATCGCCTGATGATTGTCGCGCGATTCGATGGCTTGCAACTTTTTGAAACCGTGCGCCTTGGCGAAACGGGTCAGTTCCTCAAGCAGCATCCAGGCCACTCCGCGTCCTTTGAAATCCTCATGGATCGACACGGCGACCTCTGCCACTTCGCGTTTAGCGTCACCTGCCAACATCGCGGTCGCAATCATCGCACCGGTTTCTGGGTCGAAGGCGAGCAGGTTTTCGATCCGGTCGTGGTCTACATGGACCAAATCTTTCACCGTCGCATCAGGCACGTGATTGACCGCGCTTAGGAAGCGAAACCGCAAGTCTTCGTCCGCGACATGGTCGAACAGTTCAGCCAATGCGGGGGCGTCGGTATCCTCGGCGGGGCGGACATTAAATATGTAGCCGCTGCGCGCGGTCATTTGGGTTTGGGGTTCGGCTAGCATGGTTCGTCTCCGGTTGGGTAAGACGGGTGGGTCGCCATGTTGATGGTCGGCCCTTGTCCGTTGCCACCCATATAGTATGCTGCGCTGCAACATGTTACTGATCTATATCAAAGTTGCGCTTTTCCTTTTGTTGTTCGCACTTGCAAAAATGTGAAGTGTGTTCATCCGGCATCCGAAAATCCGAAGGGCGCGCGGCTGCGGCGATAGTCATCGGGCAACAATTCGCGGCCTATGGGCGGGGCGGAGCGGGCGGTGCATTGTGGCCGATGACAAAGGCGGCAGGTAACGCCAATGGGGGTCGGGGCTTCGGCCTCGCGCCCTTGCGTATAGATGAGTTTATGCGCGTGGGCGGCGTCGCAGCCCAGCGCT
>JBGSSR010000338.1:0-2376 GCA_041736905.1 Sphingomonadaceae bacterium
CTCCACCTTGATAAAAGGCGCGTCGGCGAGTTTGGCGAGGCGGCGCGATATTTCGGTCTTGCCGCAACCCGTCGGCCCAATCATCAGGATGTTTTTCGGGGTCACTTCATCGCGCAAATCGGCGGGCAGGCGTTGCCGCCGCCAGCGATTGCGCAACGCCACGGCCACGGCGCGCTTGGCGTCCTGTTGCCCGATGATGTGTGCGTCGAGTGCGGCGACTATTGCCTTGGGGGTGAGGGTATCGGTCATTTTGGTCCTTGGTTCCTTCATTCCCCTCCCGCAGGCGGGAGGGGTTAGGGGTGGGCAGTAAGGGTGCGTTTTGGCCCACCCCGCTGCGACTAAGCGCTAAAGCGCCAAGTCTCGCTGCCCCTCCCGCGGGCGGGAGGGGATGGTTTAAGTCGCACTCTCCATGCTTTCCAGCGTGGTTTGATCGTTGGTGTACACGCAAATTTCGGCGGCGATCTCCATCGCTTTCTTCGCCAAAACCTCCGCATCCGCCTCATAATCCATCAGCGCGCGGGCGGCGGACAAGGCATAGTTGCCGCCCGACCCAATCGCCGCGATGCCGTTATTCGGTTCCAACACGTCGCCGTTGCCGGTGAGGATAAGGGTCACGTCCTTATCCGCGACAATCATCAACGCCTCCAAATTGCGTAAGTATTTATCCGTGCGCCAATCCTTCGCCAATTCCACGGCGGCGCGCAGCAATTGGCCCTTGTGCCGTTCCAGCTTCGCCTCCAACCGTTCGAACAAAGTGAACGCATCGGCGGTTGCGCCTGCAAAGCCCGCGATGACGGAGCCGTCGCCAATGCGGCGGACCTTTTTCGCGTTCGGTTTCATCACCGTTTGACCCATCGAGACTTGGCCATCGCCGATAATGACGACTTTGCCGTTTTTGCGCACAGACAGGATGGTTGTGCCGTGCCATTTCATGGTGTTATGTGTATCGCTCATAGGTGAAGCATATGGGAAGCGCGCGGCAGCCCGCAAGGGGCTATGGGTTATGCTCAGAAATCGGCGCAACATTCCCCTTCATTCATGTTGCATACAGCATGGCTTTTGGTAGTATCGTTGCTCATGGGGCACGCAACATTTTAATAATCGGAGGAATTTACCTTGCGTAATTCAAACATAATCATGCGCAACCGTGCGCGCAGAGGCCTGCCATTCGCAGCTGCCCTTTTGGCGGCGACAATGATGACCACGCCCGCCGCCGTCATGGCCAAAGAAGCCGAAGCCGCCGAAGCAAAGCCGCTAGAATCCGCGCCTGTTTCGGAAATCACCAAAGACGTTGATATTCCCTATGAGAAATTCACGCTCGACAATGGCCTCACCGTTATCGTGCAGGAGGACCGGAAAGCCCCCATCGTTGCTGTGTCGATGTGGTACGGCGCTGGGTCCAAGCATGAGCCTAAGGGCAAGACCGGCTATGCCCACTTGTTTGAACATATTATGTTCAACGGGTCGGAAAATGCGCCCGGCGATTATTTCACCTATCTGAAAGCGATTGGCGCGACCGATGAAAACGGCACAACGTCGCAGGATCGCACGAACTATTTCCAAACCGTGCCGTCGAACTCGATTGAAAGCGCGCTGTTCCTGGAAAGTGACCGTATGGGCAATTTGCTCAATGCCGTGACGCAGGACAAGTTGACCAACCAAATCGGCGTGGTGCAAAATGAAAAGCGGCAGGGGGATAACAATCCCTATGGCCTGCTGCGTTATGTCATCAACTCGGGTCTGTATCCAGAGGGTCACCCTTATCATCACTCGACCATCGGTTCGATGGAGGATTTGAGCGCGGCGTCGTTGGACGACATGAAAATGTGGTTCACCGACCATTATGGCCCGAACAACGCCGTTCTGGTGCTGGCCGGTGACATTAGCGCGGCGGAAGCCAAGCCGCTCGTTGAGAAATGGTTTGGCCGTTTTGCGGCTGGCAAGCCCTTGCCAGAGGTCAACGCGCCTGTCCCGACCTTGGCCGAAAAGCGCACCGTCGTCATTCATGACAAAGTGCCTGCCGATACCATTTTCTACGCATGGGCATTGCCGGGTCTGAACGACCCCGATTATGTTCCATTGGCCGTGGGCGGTTCGGTGCTTGGCGGCCTCGCCAGTTCGCGTCTGGACAACATTCTTGTCCGCGATGAGAAATTGGCGGTGCAGGTCAGCGCCTATGTCGTACCATATGTGCACTCATCACAATTCCAAGTGTTGGTGGTGGTAACGCCAGGCCAAGACCCCGATATGGTGGCAAAGCGGCTTGATGAAATCATGGCCGACTTCATCGCCAATGGCCCGACCCAAGCAGAAGTTGACCGCGTCGCGATGAGCAACGCGTCGGGGAGCATTTTGGGCCTTGAAGCCGTGGGCGGC
>JBGSSR010000340.1:0-3382 GCA_041736905.1 Sphingomonadaceae bacterium
GGAACCTGCTGAGGTTGCGCCTGAACCGGTGGCGGCGTGTAGGCGGGCTGCGGCGTCGGCGTTGCAGCGGCGTAGGTGTCAGCGGGTGGCAGTTCCTCTAACTCGTCATCACTTTCGGTCGCATCCCCCTGCACAATGGCATCGGCGGGAACCCGCTTCACCTCTGGCAAGGCCGCATATTCGGGTTGGTAGCCATAGCTTGTTCCCGCCGCAGGAGCCGCGGCAGGGCTTGGCGCGCCGGCCGATTGCGATGGCGGCAAGGAAAATGTCTCAATGCTCGACGGCGTCGATGCAGTTGGGCGAACGGGCGCAGACACGGGGGCTGCGGCCATGTCAAAACCGCTCATCTGCCGCGTACGTTCCTGCGCCTCGCTCTTTTCCAATTGCGCCGACAACGCCAAACCCTGTTGCCGTTGGTCCAGTGGAATATGCTGATCCATTTCGGCGAGCACGCGGCTGGCGGGAGCCAAACCTTGCGCAGATGCGCGGTTCATCATGGCGTATGCGCGCGGCCAATCCTTCTCAATCAGCTTCCCATTGAACAATTCCGCGCCATAAACATATTGCGCGCGCGGTTCGCCGCGGGCCGCCGATGCCTGAATATAGGGCATAGCTTCACTTTTGCGGCCCAATTGATAGAGGGTTAGACCATAATTGTCGGATGCCGGGATGTGTCCCGCTTGCGCGGCCCGACCATACCAATCGAGCGCGATGTTCAAATCCTGCGGAACGCCGCGTCCGGTTTTATAAGCCTGACCCAAGTTAAACGCAGCATCGGGGTCACCCGCTTCGGCGGCGGCGGACCATTCCTTAATAGCAGTGGCGTAATCGCCCGCTTGCCAGGCATCGACGCCTGCTTTGGTATCGGCGTTGGCAGGTGCGCTTAGCAACGCGACCGAAAGCGCTAAGGCGGAACATGCGCCCGAGAAAGGAATAGAAAACCGCGCTAAACCCTTGCGATCATGCAACATTGGCGAACCCTCATGGTAATCCAGCGCAGCCATTATACCGCGCCAGAATTGTAAAAAACAAACGTCCTTAACGCCGATATGTTTAACAATATCTTGCTATGGTTAACATAGCCGCAAATTTTCATAAACCAAAAGCATAAGCGGCGCATTTGTTCGCCTGCACCAATGATGACGCCATTTGAAAAAAGTGACGCCACATCCAAAAATTAACCCCTTCGTTAACCCGATGTTAGCCTTGTTCTGCAAAATTCCACTCCATGAATAGGCTTCCAAGGGGATAATCGGTGCGAGTTTTGGCTTTGGCATCGCAAAAGGGCGGATCGGGTAAGACAACTTTGTCGGGCCATCTCGCCGTGCAAGCGGAACTGAATGGCGACGGGCCAGTCGTTCTCATCGATATCGATCCGCAAGGGTCGCTGGCCGATTGGTGGAATGAGCGGGAGGCGGAATTACCCGCCTTTGCGCAAACCACCGTGGCGCGATTGGCGGCGGATTTGAACGTCCTGCGCCAGCAAGGCTTCAAAATGGCGATCATCGATACGCCGCCAGCGATTACTATGGCCATTCAAAGCGTGATTGCCGTGGCCGAGCTGATTGTAGTGCCAACCCGGCCTAGCCCACATGATTTGCGCGCCGTTGGTGCCACCGTCGATTTGTGTGAGCGCGCCGGAAAGCCACTCATTTTCGTCGTCAATGGCGCGACCCCGCGTGCAAAAATTACGACTGAGGCCGCCATTGCTCTCTCGCAGCATGGCACTGTTGCGCCGACCATTTTGCACCATCGCACCGACTATGCCGCATCGATGATTGACGGCCGCACCGTGATGGAGGTTGATCCAGGCGGACGGAGCGCGGTTGAGGTCGAGCAACTTTGGTCCTTCATTTACGACCGGTTGGAAAAGAATTTTCGCCGCACGATATTCTCCGCGCCTACGGGTGCCGTGGGACCAGCCGTCGGCGCACGCGTGGGCCAACCACAGGGCTTTGGCCGCCGTATTGTGGGGAGCTAAGCCATGTCGCTGTCTCCACCCGAACCCTCAAAATTTGCGTCTTTGTCGGGTAGCTTGCTGGCCCGTAAAGGTGGCGCGCGTCCCGCGATGCGTCGGCCCACCGCCGAAATTCCGCATGGCGCGGAAGACAATCATCACGACCTTGGCTGGAACGACATGGGTTATGATGTGAATCCCGCCGTCGATGCCGCACCAAGCCGCGCGCCCAATCCATTGAGTGCCGCGATTCCCGATTACGCACCGGAAGTGAAGCGGCAGCAGATGGAAATCGCCACAAAATTGAGCGTGCCGGTCGAGCAAGAGGCAGAAAAGTCCGTGGAGGTCCCAGTGCCGCAACCGACCCCCATTGCCCCATCCATCCCGCCGATTAGCGATGCCGAGGCCTCGCGCCTGATCCGGCCTGTGCTGCGTGAAATTACCTTGAAAGCGAAAAAAACTGGCCGGGGTCGCGCCCGTCAAAAGGCCAGCGCTGCCTTCACATTGCGGTTGGATCATGACCGTCATTTGAAGCTGCGCCTTGCCTGTGCTGTGCATAACGAATCGGCACAAAAACTTATCACTCAGGCGGTTGATGCCATGTTCGATTCCATGCCGGAAATCGAACCGCTGATCACCCGCATTAATGCCCAGTAAGGGAGTGGACACGATGAACACGAAAAAATTTGCACAATTGGCTGCGTCGAGCGCCATGTTGTTGATGGTATCGGGCGGCTGCTCGCTCCCCTCTGCCTTGGGCTTTGGTCCATCGAGCGAGAATACGCCGACGGTGAAAGATGCCGCCAAGGCCTCCAAGAAAAGCACCAAGCTGGCCGAAAAAGGTGACCTTGCCGGGGCGATAGATTTTGCTGAACAAGCCGTTGCTGCTGCGCCGCAAGACGCCGGATACCGTGCGCAATTGGGGCATAGTTATTTGGCCGATGGCCGGTTCCTGTCCGCCGAATCAGCGTTTCGTGATGCCATGACATTGGGGGATACCAGCGCGCGGACCGTTATTTCGCTGTCGCTCTCGCTGACCGCGCAGGGTAAAGTGGATGAAGCACGCGGCGTATTGACCGCGCACCGTTCGACCTTGCCCGCCGCCGATTACGGCCTTGCCCTCGCGTTGCTCGGCGATCATGAACACGCCATCGAAATTCTGGTCGATGCCGTGCGCAATGCACCGCCGTCGGCCAAAACCCGTCAAAATCTGGCGCTGGCCTATGCGCTTGCCGGACGCTGGCCTGAGGCAAAATTGATGGGTGAACAGGATTTGGCACCCGAGGCGTTACGCGAACGCATGACCGAATGGGCGCAATTGGCGCGTCCTGGCGCGTATGAACTGCGCGTGGCCTCTTTGCTTGGCGTTAGCCCGCGCGAGGACATGGGAATGCCCGTTCGCCTAGCATTGAACGGTGGCGGCGC
>JBGSSR010000015.1:0-5872 GCA_041736905.1 Sphingomonadaceae bacterium
GGCCAGCATCGCGGCGAAGTTTTCACGCGTAGGCGCGGCTTGGAGCGAGGCGTGAACCACCGCCTCAACCCGCTTGGCGGGCCGCGTAGCTCTAACCGATGGGGCAGCTTGCGTGCCCGCCCGCGCCGGAACCTTGGCGGCATGCAGCGGCTTTACACTCGCCATCACCCGTTCCCATAAGGCGCGTTCGGTCGCATCGAGCGCGCGCCGGTTGCTCACGGAATTAATCCTAATCTCCGCGCCGATACATGGGGGATCAGAACCACGGCAACGCCGCGCGCCGCCATGCCGCCCGCCGTGGTCGCGGCAAATTCGCCCGCGCCCCAATAGGTGTCGAAACGGTTCGCGCCCTTAATCGCGCCACCGGTGTCCTGCGCAATCCAAAATCCATCGGCCTCTTTGCGGTCCATATCGAGCCACACGGGCGCGCCAAGCGGCACGAATTTGGGGTCAGCGGCGACGGTCATTTTGCCCGTCACGGGGTAGCCCATGGCTCCCATCGGCCCCGTGTTGCTTTCGGCAAAGAACACATAGCTTTCATTGACTTGCATAATCCGCCGCCCTTCGGCGGGGTTAGCGTTGAGATAGGCTAATATGCCCTGCATCGTCGCTTGGCCCGGCGCAAGCAGGCTGCGCTCCCCCATATATTTGCCGATGCTGGTATAGGGGCGGCCATTGCCCGCGGCGTAGTTCAGCCGGATGACGGAGCCATCGGGGGCGCGCAATCGGCCAGACCCCTGCACCTGAAGGAAGAAAAATTCCGGCGCGTTGGCGGCCCATGCGATGATGGGGGCGCGGCCATTCAGGCTGCCGTTTTCAATCTCGGCGCGGCTGTCGTAGGACACGAATTGGCCATTGACCATTTTCCCGCGTAATTTCACGCCATCGACGACTTGCTCCACCAAATCCACCGGTTTGCCATATATCGGCACGTCAAAACCGGGTTGGCGGGTGCGCACTCCGGCGATTTCCGGCTCATAATAGCCGGTGGCAAAGGCGCGGCCATCGCCGACTTGCACGGGGGTGAAGTATCGTTCGAAGAAGGCCAGCGATTGCCCACGCGGCCATGTTTTCGCCGCAGCACAGGCCTCGGCCCAATCGGCCCCTTGGGTCAGGCCGCTGGCATCGGTGCGCTTCATCAGGCCGGGGCAGGAGAGCGCGAAAATCGGCACGGCGTCGGCGGAGTCCGCCATGGCAATCGCCGGATTGGCGGGAAAGGGTGCGGCGACCGCGACGACACCAATGCTGGCGGCGGTCATACCGGGCATAGGAGTGGGCTGCGGAGCTGGCGCGGGTTGCGGCGCAGGCACTGGCGAGACGTAAGGCGGCGGGGTTGGTCCTGCGATGTCGCCCTTTGGAATGACGGTGCAAGCGGGCAACGCAAGCGCGGACAAAGCCAACGCAAACCCGCGCCACTTGACTATGCCAGGCGCAGTCTGCCCCATCGTCTTCCCCCCGAACTATGCCGCTATTTATTCGGCGTCCGTGTCAATCAAGCGCCAATTGGGGTCGGTCGCGCGGGTGTCGCGGGCGAATGTCCAAGTGTCGATTTCCTCCGCCGCGTCGGTCATCGACCCTGCGATGACGTCGCCGTCCTTGTTGCGGACCAGCGCCGCCACGTCGGACACGAACCGCACTGTAATCTGCGCCTCGCTGCCATCCAATTGCGCGCCGACAATGCGGGCTTCCTCAATACGGATAAGGCGGTTTTCCAGCGTTTCACCAGCCTCTTCGCGGGCGTCAATGGCCTCCACAAAGCTGGCGTTAATCGCATCATCAGTGAGGTCGGCCAGCGTGTCCTTGTCGCCGGACCAATAGGCCTCCAGCACCATTTTATAGGCCGCCTGGCTGCCATTCAAAAACGATGCGAGTTCAAAATTGCGGTCGGCGGACGCGATGGCACGAAGGCCCGATTCGGCACCTGTCGCAATCGGGCTGCCACTTTGAACGGGTGTGCCGGCGTAATCCCCGACAACCGCAGGGCGGGGCGCATTGGGAATATGCCTTTTTTCCAATGGCTTAACATAGGGTTCTTGCTCAGCACCGGTGCGTTTGCCTAGCACCGAGTACAAGCGAAGCCCCAAAAAAGCCGCTACCATCGCCAAAAGGATGATCATGAAATCCACGCGCCAAACTCCAATTTTGCCCCCGATGCTGCCTGCCGAGCACGGGTCAACACCCTACATAAGCGCAATTGGGGCCGTTTTCAAACCCTTGGGCACTGTGTTTTTTTGCATAAGACCAAAGTTTCGTCCGAAGCCACACACATTTGGCCGATTGCGCGGCCCGCTCTGCGCAGGGTGTTGCGCGCCTCCGTGCGCGGTGCTAGGGCGGCGCTAATTTTTTGCATATAGATACAGAAGGATTGCATCATGGCCGACGACGCCAATCAAGAACCAGGACAAGAACCCTTGGCAAACGGCGCGGACACCACCCCTGCCGCTGGCCTGATTTCGCAATATATCAAGGACTTGTCGGTCGAAAATCCCAACGCACCGGAAAGCTATAACTGGGCGCAGCAGCCCGAAATCGACGTGCAAGTCAACATCGGTTCGCGCTCCATGAGCGACGAAGTCCACGAAGTTGAGCTGAAATTGGTCGTCACCGCGCGCGGTGAAGGCGGCGTTAGCTTTGCGGTTGAGCTTGCCTATTGCGGCTTGTTCGGCATTCGCAACCTGCCCGAAGACGCAGGTCATCAATTCCTGTTTGCGGAAGGCCCGCGCATCATTTTCCCCTTCGCCCGCCGGATTTTGGCCGATGCCGTGCGCGATGCCGGTTACCCGCCCTTGATGCTGGACCCCATCGATTTCCACGCGCTGTATATCCAACAACGCGCGGCGGCGACCGAGTTGACGGAAACGCAGCCTGCCGGCGAAGCTTAAGGCGTTAAGGTTCTCCCATGAACCTGCTTAAATCCACCGGTATTATCGGCGGCATGACGCTGATCAGCCGTATTTTCGGCTTTGCCCGCGACATGCTGCTCAGTCGCATACTGGGCGCAGGCGCGGCGGGCGACGCGTGGCAATTGGCGTTCCAATTGCCCAACATCTTCCGCCGCCTGTTCGCCGAGGGCGCGTTTTCCGCCGCCTTTGTGCCGTTGTTCAACGCGAAAATGGCCGAGGACGAGGCTGGCAGCCGGACCAAGGCGCAACAGTTCGCCGTCGATGTGCTGTCGGTGTTTGTGCCGGTGCTTATTATCTTTACCGCCATCATGATGGTGGCGATGCCGGGCCTGATCTGGGTCATTGATGACTTCGGCAAAGGCGGCCGGACCAGCGATTTTTCGATCGATCTGGCGCGCATTGCCTTCCCCTATTTGGCATTGATTAGCCTTACCACCCTGTTCGCGGCGATCCTGAACAGCATCAGCAAATTTGCCGCCGCCGCCTTTGCGCCGGTGTTGCTGAATATCTGCATCATCACCGCGCTGCTCATCGCGTTATTGGTGGACAATGGGACAAGTGCAGAGCGTGCCGCCTATTACGTCGCCTATTCGGTGTCGGTCGCGGGCGTGATGCAGCTTGGCTGGCTTTATTATCATGCGCGGCGGGCGGGGTTCCGGTTCCGCGTCAACCGGCCCAAATTGACCACGGATGTGCGCGCGCTCGGCGTTCTGATCCTGCCCGCGATTTTCGGTGCGGGGATTTACCAAGTGAGCCGCTTCCTCGACCTGTTCTTCCTTGGTCGGTTGGAGGAAGGGTCGTTCGTCTACCTCGCGCTGGCCGACCGGTTGAATCAGCTTCCCCTTGGCATCATCGGCATCGCCCTTGGCACCGCCATCTTGCCCGCCCTCTCCCGCTTCATCGCCGCCGACGACGCGGGCGGTGCGCAGAAGGTGCAAAGCAATGCCATCGAACTGGGCCTCCTCCTCACCATCCCCGCCGCCGTGGGACTGTATTTCGCCGCGACGCCGTTGGTGAATGCGTTCTACGCAGGCGGGCGTTTCACGTCGGAGGATGTGACCAACACCGCCGGAGTGACCGCCATGCTGGTGCTCGGCCTGCCCGCTTATGTGCTCATCAAAGTGCTCACACCGGGGTTCTTTGCGCGGCGCGATACGAAGACGCCGGTGTACACGGCGTTGGCGTCATTGGGCATTAACGTGACGGGCAATATCCTGCTTATCCCCATTCTTGGCGTCGCGGGCCTAGCGCTGTCGGGAGCCATATCGGCGTGGGCGAATTGCGCGATGCTCTATTTCATCCTGCACCGGCGCGGGCAGTTCCAGGTGGAAAGCGACTTGTGGGTCCGCATTTCGCGCATCATAATCTCCGCCGCCGCTATGGGCGCGACCATCTGGTGGCTCAGCCCCTATGGAGACGCCTATTATGGCGCGGGCGCATTGGCGCGGGTGGGCAGCATCGCGGTGCTATGCGGCGCGGGCGCGGTGGTCTATTTCGGCCTAGCCTATCTCACCGGCGCCATTGACCGCAGCAAGATTGCCATGCTTAAGCGGGCGAAACAGTAAAAGGTAAAACACATGCGCGTCCTTTCCGGCATTCAGCCCACCGGCAATCTGCACCTCGGCAATTATCTCGGCGCGATTAAGCAATGGGTGAAGATGCAAGAGCAGGGCGAGTGCTATTATTTCCTCGCCGATTTGCACGCCATCACGGTGCACAATGACCCCGCCGCGCTCTCCGCCAACACGCGCGAAATGGCGGCGGCGCTGGTCGCGTGCGGGATTGATACCGACCGCAGCGTGCTGTTCAATCAGGCGCGCGTGCCGGGCCATGCGGAATTGGCGTGGATGCTGTTCTGCACCGCGCGCATTGGCTGGCTGAACCGGATGACGCAGTTTAAGGAGAAATCCGGCAAGAACCGCGAAGGGGCCAGCGTCGGCCTGTTCGCCTATCCTGTGTTGCAGGCCGCCGATGTGCTGATTTATCAGGCAACGCATGTGCCCGTCGGCGAGGACCAAAAGCAACATTTGGAACTCGCGCGCGACATTGCGACCAAGTTTAACACTGACACCGGCGTCGACGTGTTCACCCTGCCCGACCCGTTCATCGGCGGGCCAGCGGCGCGGGTGATGTCCCTGCGCGATGGCGCGGCGAAGATGAGCAAATCGGACCCGTCGGATATGAGCCGCATTAACTTGGCGGACGATGCCGACACGGTGGCGGCCAAGGTGAAGAAGGCGAAATCGGACGCCGAACTGCTGCCTGAAACGCTGAACGAGTTAGAGGGCCGGCCCGAGGCGCGCAACCTCATCAATATCTACGCCGCGACCGCCGATCGCAGCGCAGCGGATGTGTTGGCAGAGTTTTCGGGCCAAGGATTCGGCGCGTTTAAGCCCGCGTTGGCGGAATTGCTGGTCGAGACTTTGCGCCCCATCCGCGATGAATTTGTAAGGCTTAAATCGGACACGACGACGCTGGATGCTATCCTGTCCAAAGGCGCGGCGAAGGCGCGCGCGACGGCACAACCGACGGTGGATGCGGCGTATGCGGCGCTGGGGTTGTTGCGGGACGCATGACGCCTTCTCCCCTGGGGAGAAGGATAGGCAGGCTTGGCGGTGTAAACCGCTTAGCCGGACTTGGATGAGGGTTTCTGCCTTCGGCGGCACAGCCCCCTCACCCAGCTTAGCCTAGGCACAAGTTGCCAAGGCTGCACAACCCTCTCCCCGCGGGGGAGAGGGGAATTTACACCCCCCGTTCAACCGCCATTCAGCTTCGCCAGCGCATATTTTGCGCAATCGGGGCAGCACACGTCTGGAATACATCCCAATCCGCTGACCCCACAGCAACAAAGGGTCGCGTCATGTCCATTTCTTCACGCCTTGTCAAAATCGCCGCGCCACTCGCCGCGTTGGCCGCATTGGGGGCCTGCGCCGCGCCGGGGTTCCGGACCGAGGTGTCGCGCTTTAACG
>JBGSSR010000024.1:0-14653 GCA_041736905.1 Sphingomonadaceae bacterium
ACCTGGTCGGCAATGCGGCCCCGCAAGGCGGCGGCAAACGCCTTACCATCAATCAGGCGCGAGCTGGTTTGGGTCGTCATGGGGCGTAAATCCTTTAACTCAGGCTGGAATTATACAAGCCGATGAGGATGAATTGCAGCACTTGCAGGCCAATAATCAACACGATGGGCGACAGGTCGAGCATCCCCGTATCGGGCATAAACCGCCGGATAGGCCGCAAAACCGGGTCCAAAATCGCATTCAGCGCAGTGTACAATGCCGCCACAAACGGGGTTTGCATCGATACGAAATTGAACATGATCGCCATGCCCAACACCATACTCACCATTACCACGACGAACACTATCTGGCTTAAATAGCCGATAATCATAATCAGCGCTTCTAACATGGGTGTCTCCAACGGAAGGGTCAGGCCCGGATATGGGCGATCTTTTCATCAGCACAACCTGCCCTTGGCCGATGAGAGGCCAAATAGCGCAAAGCATCCGATGCGGCAACCGTGCGGTTTTGTATGTAACACATACTATTTGCGAGGCAAGGGGTTTGTGTGATGGGGAAAGTCCCCCCTCTTTAGAGGAGGGGTTGGGGTGGTGTCGGCGGAGCGTGGAGAGCGACGCTGCGTTTGCACCACCCCGCTGCGACTAACGAACAAGTTCGTAAGTCTCGCTGCCCCTCCTCTAAAGAGGAGGGGCGAAGATTGTTTTAAGCCCTAACCAACGTCCCTGCGCCCTGCCGCGTGAAAATTTCTAGCAGCATCGCGTGCGGCACCCGCCCGTCAAGAATCACGGCGGCATCCACCCCGCCCTCCACGGCATGGACGCAGGTTTCCAGCTTTGGAATCATGCCCCCAGTAATCGTGCCATCGCCTTGCAACTCGGCGATTTTTGCGGGGTTGAGGTCGGTCAACAGGCGTTTGTCCTTGTCCAACACCCCCGCCACATCGGTCAGCAGGAACAGGCGCGACGCCCCCAAAGCCGCCGCCACGGCCCCCGCCATGGTGTCAGCGTTGATGTTGTATGTGTGCCCATCATCGCCAATGGCAATCGGCGCGATGACGGGGATCATGCCGCTGTCCGACAGATTTTGAATAAACGCAGCATCGACGCGATCCGGTTCACCGACGAAGCCCAAATCCACTACGCGCTCAATATTGCTATCGGGGTCGATTTTGGTGCGGCGGACTTTGGTGGCGTGGACGCAGCCGCCGTCCTTGCCCGAAATGCCAATCGCCCGCCCGCCGGAACCCGCGATCCAGCCGACGAGTTCCTTGTTAATGGAGCCGCATAAGACCATTTCCGCAATCTCGGCGGTTTCTTTGGTGGTCACGCGCAGGCCATCGATAAATTCGCTGGCCACGCCCACGCGTTTCAGCATCGCACCAATTTGCGGCCCGCCGCCGTGGACGACCACGGGGTTGATGCCGCACGCTTTCAAAAGCACCACATCCTCGGCAAAATCGCGCGCGAGTTCAGGGTCACCCATCGCGTGCCCGCCATATTTGACGACAAAGGTTTTGCCGGCATAGCGTTGCAGATAGGGCAACGCCTCGGTCAGCGTCTCCGCCTTGGCGAGCATGATTGGGTCGGGTGCGTGCCCATCAGTATTTTGGTTCGTCATAATGGCGCGCGGCTTAGCGGAAATGAGGCGCGAAAAGCAATCAAATTGCGCGAAATGTCCCGCTTACAATTGAATCTTTTCGTCAATCGTCTTGGCCAGCGCCACCAGCCCTTGAATTAGGAACGGGATGAGGGCGAATGACAAAACTACTTTCGCTAGCATCTGCCCGCCCATAACTGGCCCAATTGGAAACTCGCCGTAAAAGGCGATAAATATAAACAGCAATGTATCGACAATTTGGCTTAATGCACTCGCTATCGCGCCACGAATTGCGAGGTACTTGCCTTGTCCAGATTTACCGCGAAGGTAACTAAAAATGGTCACGTTGAGGGCCTGCGATGTCCCGTAAGCGACAATGCCTGCCGCCATCAGCCGCGGGGACTGACCCAAAATCATATTGAACGCATTCAAATTTTCAGGTTTCATTACCCCCGATGCAGGCAAGGCCAGCACCAGCATGATAATCATCATCGACCCAATGAGTGGGATAAATCCGGCCAGCACAAACTTCTGTGCGCGGCTTTGTCCCCAGATTTCGGTCACCGCGCTGCTAAGGGCAACCAACATCAGGAACGGGAATATCCCCGCCTCCACGGCGAGCCACGGCCCCAAAGCGACTTGCTTGTTACCAACCACGCCCGCCAAAACGGTCATGCCGCCGTAGAATAGCGCAAAAAGGAGCAGGGCAGGGGTGATGGGGCGCAGGCCAGCCCCAGTGGCGTTTGGTGTCGAGTTGTTCATAACTGCAAACGCTTAATTGCTTTTTGCGTCGGAGGAAAGCATTGTTGCGTCTTGAAATTGGGGAAGGGAGCCATCTGTGCCACCATTTGTTTTAAGCTTTTTCGGAATCATCGTCATTTTGGGTATCGCCTTTGCATTGTCCAGCAATCGTAAGGCGATACGCCTGCGCGTCGTGGGCGCGGCGTTTGCGATGCAGGCGTTGATGGCCGCCATGGTGCTTTATGTGCCATGGGGGAAGAAGGTTTTGGAGTTCCTCTCCAATGGCGTGTCGGGCCTATTGGGCTATGCACAGGATGGCACGAATTTCATTTTTGGCCCACTGGCCAGTCCCGAAATTGGCGGCAACAGCTTTGCGATTGCCGCATTGCCCGTCATCATTTTCTTCGCCGCGCTGATTTCGATACTCTATTACATCGGCGTGATGCAGTTCATCATCCGCTGGGTCGGGGGCGGCATTCAAAAAATCACGGGGATTAGCCGCGTGGAAAGCCTATGCGCCGCCGCGAATATCTTTGTCGGGCAAAGCGAATCGCCCTTGGTCATCCGGCCCTACCTCGCCGCATTGACGCCTAGCCAGCTTTTCTGCGTGATGACCGTCGGCATGGCGGGTGTCGCGGGGACCATTTTGGCCGCCTATGCCAGCATGGGCATCCGCATTGATTACCTGCTTGCCGCCGCGTTTATGTCGGCCCCCGGCGGGATATTGATGGCGAAATTGATGATGCCCGATCCCATCCCGGCCAAGGGCGTCACCGGCAATGTCGGACTGCCCGAAAATCCGCACGATCCGGTGGACTTTGTGCCCGCTGATGACATTGACCTGGCCGCCGCCGAAGAAGGCGAGCGCCCCGCGAATATCATCATGGCGGCTTCGGAAGGCGCACAGACCGGCGTGAAGCTGGCGGTTGCGGTGGGCGCAATGGTGCTGGCGTTTGTGGCGCTGGTCGCGCTGGCCAACGGCATTTTGGGCGGCATTGGCGGCTTGTTCGGTTACCCCGACCTGACGTTCCAAGCGATCCTTGGCACGGTGTTCCAACCGATCATGTTCCTCCTTGGCGTGCCATGGGATGAGGCCGCGCGCGCGGGCGGCTTGTTTGGCGAGAAAATCGTGCTCAACGAATTTGTCGCGTTCATTACATTGGGTGAGGCGCAATCGGGGCTTAGCCCGCTCACCGTCGGCATCGTCACCTTTGCCCTCTGCGGCTTTGCGAATTTCAGCAGCATCGCCATTCAAATGGCGGTGACGGGGTCGTTGGCCCCCAATCAGAAGCCGATGATTGCCAAATTGGGCATCCGCGCACTGGTCGCGGGCAGCCTGTCCAACCTAATGAGCGCCGCGTTGGCGGGGCTGTTCCTTGGGCTGGCGGTGAGTTGATGGCGGTCAATTGAGGGCTGCGGCCCCTCCTGTTTTGGGGGAGGGGCCGAGCGACGTTAACCCGCCTGCAACGCCTTACGCTTCACTTCGCAGGCGTCGATTACTGCCAATTGCGAATTTACATAAGCCGTTTGTTCGTTTTCATCCAAAAGCCCGCCAACTTCCTCAACCCATTTTTTGTTTTCGAAAATTGGATCACTCATTACGTCCGAGACGGGCTTTCCAAAGCTTTCCAAATGCGTTTCCCAGAAAACGTAATTTGCCTCTATCTTGTGCACATCTGGATATGCACTTGTTCCCCCAATTGTTTGAATTATGAGGGAATTTTTAAAACACTGGACGCTTTCTTCATATGAAATCTGGGCTGGTTCGGCTGCGCATCCGGGCGTGGACACTATAAGGATGCCGACAGCACTTAATGGGGATAAAGAAAAACGCATCATTCCGATCCTTAAAGGTCAATGCAAATTGAGGCGGCGGGCAAACCAGCCCCATTACGAATCAACCCGCCTGCAACGCCTTGCGCTTTTCTTCGCAGGCGTCGAGTGTCGCCTGATACGGGGCCAGATAGGCGGGGAAGTCCGCTTCGCTTTCCAAATTTTTAAAGCCTTCGAACATGGTGGCACTCATCGCTTCGGCGGAGGCTATGTCGGAATCAGTTGGTTCTCCCAACAAGTCAGCGTAGTTGGCCCAAAACTTACCACCACCTTCCAAATTTTCCAGCGCGTTGGGATTGTTCACCGCCGCCACCATCAAAAACGGCAGGGTAACCATCATGCACTCTATGCTTTCTTGCATCGTCGGCTCAGGCGTGGATTGCGCAGCAACCGGCGCGATGGTTAGGGTGATCGCGGCCATCGCGGCCACGGTCAGGTGTGCGATACGCATAATATTATCCTTATTTCTCAACGGTCAATTGGCTCGCTTCTTTCGCGCCCTTAACGGCACTCATCTTCGCCTCGCACGCGGCGAAATCGGCCTCATAGGGCGCAAGGAACGCGGCGGTTTGTTCCGGCGTTGTTGCGTCGAGTGATGCCGCAATCATGTCATCTGCGCGCGCATTCAAGGCGGCCAATTCGTCTTCAGGCAAATCGCCATATTTGTCGGCCTCATTGGCCCAAAATTCGCCCGATAGTTCCAAGGCATCAAGGTCCGCATTCGGATCGCGTGCCGCGACCAACATGACGGCAATGGTGCTGAACAGGCAGGTTTGGCTTTCTTCCATGGTGAAGTTTTTGACCGGATCGGGGCTTTCGATTTTGCGGGCCACTTGGCCGCCCCATTTGTCGGAGCAGGCGTTGAATGTATCGGCAAATTGCGCCAGAATTTCGGTGGCGGGTTTGCCGCCCTCCAACTCTTGCAAACGCGCATAATCGGCGTCCATCATCGCGTCCAAATCGGCCTCATGATTGCCATCGGCGGCGCGGAATTCACCGAGCCAGAAATCGACTTGGCGGGCATAGGCGTCCGATTGTTCGGCGCTGGCGTCATCGGAAAAGATGTAATACACACCGGCGGCGGTGAGACATCCCTTGGCGGTTTCATAGGAATGGGCGGTCGCGCCCGCCGCTTGTGCAGTGGCGATGCCGGGCGTGATCAGCGCCACGGTGGCGAGCATGGATAAAGCGGTGCGTGCAATGCGTGTCATGGAAATTTCCCCTGTGGTGTGCGGATTATGCCGCGCCGGTGCCGGTTGCTATCTCTTCTGAGTTTTCTGGTTCCTGAACGGTATCCGCCACCTTTTCGGTGTGCGTCATGCTGAGTTTTCCGTTCACCACGGCAAAGGCCATGCGCCCCTCAACCAAGTCCAGCGCCTCCTTGCCAAACACTTCGTAGCGCCAGCCCGAAAGAATGGCCAAACCCTCGCGCTCTCCAGCGGCCAACAAGTCGAGTTCGTCGGACCGCGTGATCAGCTTCGCCGCCACATCCATGTCGCGCGACCGGATTTTGAGGAGGAGTTTGAGTAGGTCCGCGACCAACGCGCCTTCCTTACCCAAACTCGGCCCATGTTTGCGGGCGGGGAGAAGCTCGCGAGGCAAAGGTTCTGCATCGGCAATCACCTTCATCAACCGCGCGCCGATGTCATTGTCACGCCAACCGGCGGAAAGCCCGCGCACCCGTGCCAAAGCCGCCTGATCCTTGGGCGGATTGCCCGCGATGTCGGCGAGTGTCTCATCCTTCATAATGCGCCCACGGGGCAGGTTCTTGCCCGCGGCCTCCCGCTCCCGCCAAGCCGCCATTGCCTGCAACCGGCCCAGCACATCGGCTTTGCGCGTTTGCAATTTGATGCGTTGCCAAGCCATTTCGGGGTCATTGGCATAGTTCGCGGGGTCGGCCAGCCTCTCCATCTCAATGTCTAACCACGCGCCGCGATTGCGCTTCTTCAGGTCGGCGAGCATTTGTGGAAAAATCGTCGCCAAATGTGTGACATCGCCAATGGCGTAATCAATTTGGCGTTTATCGAGGGGACGTCGCGCCCAATCGGTGAAGCGCGCGCCTTTGTCCAGCGTGATGCCCAGCCAGCTTTCGACCAATGCGCCGTAACCAATCTGTTCCCCCTGACCTAGCGCCATCGCCGCGATTTGCGTGTCGAAAATCGGGAAGGGCGTGGTGCCGGTGAGGTTGTAGATAATCTCCACATCCTGCCCGCCCGCATGGAAAACTTTCAACACATCGTCATTGTCCACCATCAGGTCGAGGAGCGGCGTCATGTCCAACCCATCGGCCAACGGATCAATCGCCGCCGCCTCTTTATCATCGCCAATCTGGATAAGGCACAGTTGCGGGTAATAAGTGCTTTCGCGCATAAATTCGGTATCGACCGCGACAAAATCGGATTGCGACAGGCGCTCGCACAGCGCGGCCAATTCGGCGCTGTTCGTGATGAGAGGATGGATTTTCATGGGAGGCGGGTATAGTGGCAATCCGCGCCTGCGCCAAACCAAAACGGCTTACCCTTGACAAATGGCACGAAAGCCTCTGTTAGCCGTGGCCATATGCGCCGTCGAGCGCGCCAAAATTTGACGAAAGATATACCCATGCACGCTTATCGCACGCATACTTGTGGAGCCTTAACCGCCGCCGATGTTGGCACCGAAATCCGCCTGTCGGGCTGGGTCCACCGCAAACGCGACCATGGCGGCGTGCTGTTCGTCGATTTGCGCGACCATTATGGCATGACGCAAATTGTCGCGGATAGTGATAGCGCGGCTTTGCCGGTGCTGGAACGTTTGCGCTTGGAAAGCGTCGTCACGATTGATGGCGTGGTTAAGGCCCGCGCCGAGGGCACAACCAATGCCGCGCTTGTCACCGGCGACATAGAAGTGTTTGCGCGCAATGTCACCGTCCTGTCCGCCGCCGAAGAACTGCCGATGCCAGTGGCGGGGGAGCAGGAATATCCCGAGGACGTGCGTCTGCGCTATCGTTTCCTTGATCTGCGCCGTGAGACTTTGCACAAGAACATCGTCACCCGCACCAAAATCATTTCCGATATGCGTCGCCGGATGGAGGGGATTGGCTTCACGGAATATGCGACGCCAATTCTGACCGCCAGCAGCCCCGAGGGCGCGCGCGATTTTTTGGTGCCGAGCCGCATACACGCGGGCAAATTCTACGCCCTGCCGCAGGCGCCGCAGCAGTATAAGCAATTGTTGATGGTTGCCGGGTTCGACCGCTATTTCCAAATCGCGCCATGCTTCCGCGACGAAGACCCCCGCGCCGACCGCTTGCCGGGCGAGTTTTACCAACTCGACCTCGAAATGAGCTTCGTCACGCAGGAAGAAGTGTGGGAAACGATGGAGCCCGTCATCGGCGGCGTGTTTGAAGCGTTTGCAGAGGGCCGTAAAGTCACGCCATCGGGCGAATTCCCGCGCATCCCTTATGATGAGGCGATGCTGAAATACGGGTCCGACAAGCCCGATTTGCGCAATCCGCTCATCATTTCCGACGTGTCGCACCACTTCACCCAATCCGGCTTCGGCCTGTTTGAGAGCATCGTCGGCAGCGGCGGCGTCGTGCGCGCCATCCCCGCGCCGAACACCGCGGATAAGAGCCGCAAATTCTTCGACGCGATGAACGATTGGGCCCGCGCCGAGGGGCACGCTGGTTTGGGCTATGTCACGCGCAAGGGCGGCGAATTCGGCGGGCCGATTGCGAAAAACCACGGGACCGAGGGCATGGCGACGCTTTACGCTGAGCTGGGATTGGGCGACGACGACGGCCTATTCTTCGCCGCTGGCAAACCCGAGGCCGCCGCGAAACTGGCGGGTGCAGCGCGGATTCGCGTGGGTGAGCAATTGGAACTTATCGAACAAGACGCCTTCCGCCTGTGCTGGATCGTCGATTTCCCGTTCTACGAATGGGATGAGGATGCGAAGAAACTGGACTTCGCGCACAACCCGTTTTCGATGCCACAGGGCGGCATGGAGGCGCTGAACAATGCAGGGACCGGCGCGGAACCGGCGAAGATCAAGGCGTATCAATACGACCTGGTCTGCAACGGCTTTGAAATCGCATCCGGCTCTATCCGGAACCAGTCGCCGGAATTGATGGTGAAGGCGTTCGAACTCGTTGGCCTGTCCAAGCAAGACGTTGAGGACCGGTTCGGCGGCCTCTACCGCGCATTCCAATATGGCGCACCGCCGCACGGCGGCATGGCGGCGGGCGTGGACCGCATCGTGATGCTGGTCTGCGGCGCAATCAACCTGCGCGAAGTTGCGCTGTTCCCGATGAACCAGAAGGCGGAAGACCTCCTGATGGGCGCGCCATCGCCTGCGGACATGCCGCAACTGCGTGACCTCCACATCCGCGTGGTGGAGCCGGTGAAGGGGTAGCACGATCAGCGGCGTTGACATTTGCGCGCCTTTATGGTGGTTTTGGGCTGTAAAGGAATTGCTTTGATGCCAATCCCATATGACCCATTTGTGCGCACTTTGGCGACAATGGTGCTCGTCGCTGCAACTCTTTCGGCCTGCAGTGCGGAGCAATCTGTGACTCAAGGCAGCATGTCCGTGACACTGGTATCTGCGCCCGATGCTGCCAGTGAAAAAGCATGTCGCGCCGTTGCTGAAACAAAGCGCGAAGCGGCGCAGGATGTGGACGGTTGGGTCATGCAATCCAATCGCCTTATGTGCCGGTTTGATGCCGACGGTGCCTTTGTTTCCGCGTGGCACCCTGCGCGGAAAGACGAGGCGACGCATAGGGTTGTGTTCGAATCGTCGGGCACACAGTTCGGGGCGATCTTATAGTTGATTCTGGCAAAGGGCTAACCCCCATATCCATGCCATAACGCCGCGCTTGCCTCGGCTTTGGCCATTCGTTACATTTGTAACAAGAATGGCCAGTGGGGGATTTTATGACCGGAATAATCACGCGGGTGGCGCTGTGCGCGGCGGCTTTTTTGAGTGTAACGCTCAGCACCGCCGCGCACGCCGAAACCCTGCGCGTGGAGGGCATCCGCCCCGCCGATAACGCCGCGCTAATCGGTGTCCGCACGGTGCAATCCGACCGCTTCACCGGCCAAGACGGCGACTTGTTCGCGATGATGGTTGAGGACCGTTTGCGCGATGCGTCCTTTGACGGCGAGCCATGGCTGCGCGTGCTCCCCAATGGGTCGTATGAGGAGGCCGACGTCGTGCTGACTGGCTATGCGCAAGCCGAAGTCACCTATGTCAAGGAAATGGCCAAGCGCGAGGAATGCGTGGAGCGCGACGAACGTAAGGATTGCATCCGCAAGGAGTGGGTCGAACGCGAATGCCGACGCCGTGACATTGTGATGAATGCGCAAATCCGCTTCACCCGATTGGATGGCGCGCAACTTTATCGCAAGGAATTGGTGGATTCGCGCAGCATCGTCATCTGTCGCGGCGATGACAATGTGCCGGGTGAAGAGTCCGAAATCCGCGCCTTGGCCAGTGCCTTGTCAGGGTCGTTGACGCAGGGGCTGTTCCCCTATCGTGAACGCCGCGATGTGCGCGTGTCGGAACGGCGCAAGGAGTTGCCCAAACCTGATCAGGAATTGTTTAAGCAAGCGCTGAAAGCGACCAAACGCGATGCCTATCAGACGTGCGTCATTTGGAGCGAAATGGGGGAGCGGAATCCCAACAATGCCGCGCTGCTTTTCAACCAAGGACTATGCCGCGAAAGCGCGGGTGACCGGGCGGGCGCGGCGGAATTTTACCGCGCGACCTTGGCGATTAATCCCAAAGAGGATTACGCCAGCAAGGGCCTTTCGCGCATGGAGTATTGGGACCGCGGCGATGCGCAGGTGGGCATGCATTTCGGGGAATGATGACTGTGTAAGCGCGGTGGCCGCTGCCCATCGTCAAGCTGCCAATGGCTCACGCCGCGCCGCGATAACTGCGGCAAGGCAGGCACCTAAGATGGCAACGGCATAGGCCGAAATAGCCATTGCCAAAGACCCTGTCACACTGGTCACGGCGGCAACGACTAACGGCGCAATAAACTGGCCTAAGAAAAATGCGCCTGTCCATAGCCCCATGCCCCGCCCGCGCATCTGCGGCGGCAACGCGCGCATGGTCCACGCCATCATATTGGGCAACAATATGCCGCACCCGACCGCCGCGAGGATTAAAAATCCGGCGATAAGGGGCAATGTTGTCGATACGCTGGCCCCGCCATAGCCTACCGCCGCTATCCCGAGGCCAACGGCAAGCAAACGCGCACCGACCTTTGCGCTGGCTTTGTGAAAAATAAACGTGCCAACGCCGACGGCGCAATTGGAAAGGGCGCCGATCATGCCGATAACGCCCGGTGAGACATCGCCCGAAATCTGCAATATCGGGCCAAGTTGAACAATGATGGTGTAAAATACCACGCCCATAAACAAGGTGGTGCCGATTAATGGCAGAACCGCCTTGTAAGGAAAGCCAGCGATTGATCGGGCGCGGGCATCCCGTAACACCGATGGCTCATACAAAATAAGGCTGGCCGCGATCGCCGCCGGAATGGCGAGCAAATAGAGCAAGAATGGCCCGCGTGTGCCCAAAACTTCGCCCAAACCACCTGCAATGGCGATTAACACGATGGCGGAAAGCCCGCTCACCGCCGATTGCAATGCAATCCATTTTTCGCGGCGTTCGCCGTCGAAATAGTCGCCAATGAGGGTGGTGGCGATAGTGGCAATCACGGCCTCAACCAATCCCAACGCAATGCGCGCCGCGATGATGTGATATAAATCATGCAGGAACCATGGGACAATGCCGAATGCTGCATATAGTAATAACGCCCCAATAAGCAGGTTCTTGCGCCCCAATCGGTCCGATAGCCATCCCGCCACTGGCGAAAACAACGCAACGCACAACGCCGGAACGGTCAGCGCAAAAGGCACCAAAAATTGATAGCCCGGCACACCAGCAAATTCGCGCAGCAACATGGGCAAGACGGGTACCAATGCAATAATGGCCATCACCGGCATAGCGATGATACACATCACCATAATGCCGTGCCGCGTTTCGGCCGTTATTTCGGGGGCATTGGCCATCTGAATTTCCTTACGCCAAAAACGCAACGTATCCGAACAGGGCGCTGCCGCCAATACAACTGTATAACGTGGCCTTGCGGTAGGCGGGGCTGAGCAGGCCGACGGCAACGCCGCCAATGATGACGATGAACAGCATCAGGCCGACAAGGATGCCATAGGTGCGGTATAATTCCGGCCCGTGCCCCTTATGGATTTCGAGCAGCGCGGCCATGGGTGTCGGCGAGACCTGTTTCGCGGTCAACACGCCGTCTTTGGTTTCAAACGCAACGTGCGTGCGGCTGGTCGGGCGGGTGGTGAAGCTGTCCCCGCGCGCGCGGATGTAATCGAAATCGGCGGGCAGGTTTTGTTTCTCAAGGAAGGTTTTCACGTCCGCTTCAAATGTCGGGCTTTTGGTGTCGAACGCAGTGCCAGCGGGGATGGCGATGGGCGTTTCCACCATTTCTCCCTCAACCCCGGCAAAATATAAGCCGCCCGTGACGGCGACTAACAGGAACGCAGGCGCAAGGATCGCGGCGGCATAGAGGTGGATGGACACAAGGATGCGGCGCAATTTGATGGGGGACATAAAGGAGGGCTTTCTGATGCTAAGTCGCCCAACGCCGGATGGCGCGGGCTGTGACGGGGGCATTTGTTAGCTATACATACAATCGCATGGCCCGAATAGCCAAGCAATTGTCGCAAATGGTCGCTGGGATGGCGTAATAATGCTAATGCGAGGGGTTTGCAATAGCGATTTGATGGGCGACGATGCTAATTCGTTCGCGTCCAGGTCGTCACGCGGGTCGCCTTGCGCGTCTCAATGTCACCTTCGCCTTCATCGACGGTCATCTGCGTTACATCCTTGCGCACCCATTCATCGGGGGCGGCGGTAAGGTCGAATTGCACCGTTATGGTTCCCGCAATCACATCATCGGCATGGGCCGCCTTCGCTTCGTCAGGAGTGAGGGGATTGCCCATGATTTGCGCCACGATCAGGTCCGATTCCACCATTTCGGCGCGGACATAGTCGGGGTCGAGCACCATGTCCGCCTCCAACACAACCCGCCCATCGTCTAACGCCCGCTCCACCAAGGGGACAGGAGCAACCGTGCCGTTGCGCGCAAACATCACGCCGACCGCCAAATCAGCGGGGGGCAGTTTATACGCGGTCGCATCCTCAATAACGGCATCGGGGTCGCACTCAATGTAGAACGCGTTCCACGTGAATATCCATTGCCCGCATACCTCACGCGTCCAATTGGCGAGTTTGAGCCAATCGGTCAGGCGCGCTTCATGCGCCTCCCGCTCCAACAAGCGCGCGGTGCCATCGGCCGCGTAGACGATTTTGGCGGGCCATTGCCACGTGCGGGCGCGATCCTTTTCCGTGGTATCGGGTGGCAGGTCATAGACTATCGTTTGACCGTCCGGCCCATCCGCCAAAATAGTGACTTGGCGGGCGCTGTTCGATTGCGAAGAGCCGCTGCCGTTTTCACTTTCGGATGCCGTTTCCTGCTCCACCCACACTTCATAACTGGCGCCAACGGGCGGGTTATTCGCCGCCGCGCTGGTCGCAGTAACGGAAAGGGCAAGGGCCGTAAGCAGCGCAGGAAAAAGCCTCACGCCTCCACCGGCTCGCTGTTCAATTGGATGTAATTTTCAATGCCCATGCGTTTGATCAGGTCGAATTGCTTTTCCAACGTATCGACATGCTCTTCCTCGCTCGACAGGATGGCGGCGAAGAGGTCGCGGGACACGTAATCGCGCACGCTTTCGCAATGGGCGACGGCATCGCGCAGCAGGGGGATGGCGATTTCCTCCAACTTCATGTCGCAATGCAGGATTTCTTCGACCGTCTCGCCGATGTTCAAACGCCCCATCATTTGAAAATTGGGCAAGCCGTCGAGGAACAGGATCCGCTCCGCCAATTGGTCGGCGTGCTTCATTTCGTCGATGGATTCGTGCCGTTCGAGCGCGGCGAGTTTCGACACGCCCCAATTGTCCAGCATGCGGTAATGCAGCCAATATTGGTTGACGGCGGTCAGCTCGTTTTTCAGCGCCTCGTTCAAATACTCAATGACTTTCGCGTCGCCCTTCATCGCCCGATTCCTTTCTTGGTGCGCCGAAGGAATGTCCGGCGCGTTTTATATGGCGCACATTATGGGCGAAGGCGCGGCGCTTTGCCAAGCCCTTAATTGTAACAAAATGGCGGAATTCTGCGGGTTTTGAAAATGATAGTGCGATGGGCTTGCAACAATCGCGCCGCTATTGCGAGTGCGATTGGTTACGCCGATTGTTGCGCCTCGGTCATCACGGTGCGGGCGAAGTCCAGGCACATGCCGCATTTGGGGCGACGGCCCAGTTCGGCATAGGCGCGCTTGGGGCAAGCCTGTCCCTTCCGCGCGACGCCGCGTAAATCCTCTTCCCGAATGGCATTGCAGACACATACGATCATGACGCAAATCCTAGCGGCCGCGGGCGAGTCCCGTTGGCTTGGGGAGGATATGCCCTAAATGCGATTGTGTCGCAATAGTGATTCGTGTTCCTAATGCGAATTTTTTGCAACAAGGGCGGTGGCGATTGAAAAGGGATGTAATTTTGCCCTCACGCCACCGCCAAACCGCTTGATTATTCCGGCCTTTATCGGAATAGTCGGCGGTGGAGGTTCCCCCTATGCTGTCAAACATACTGCGTCTTTTGGGCCATTCGCTGGGCGGAAAGCCGTACCCCGAAACCGCCACGGCGGCCTATTTCGCCAAGACATTGGGCGCGGCAATGGCGGGGCGGATAGGCAGCTATGTCGCCGAGGGCGCGAACAGTTCGGTGTTGTCGGATTTATCGACGCAGGGGGTGCAGAATAAATGGCAATCGCGGCCCTATTTTGAAAAGCATCATGGCGGGCAAATTGGCATGTTCGGTGACCTCTCGCTGTGGCGCGCGGATCAGATGTGCCGCTTTGGTGAAGTGCTGGCGTTGCTGGATACGATCAATTGGGAATGGGGCCATTTCGGGACGAAGGCATCGCCCACTTGGTTGCGGCATGTTGTCACCGTGTGGCTGGGCGATAATCCCAAGAATAGGGCGGAGCCGGTGTCCTCGTTGCTTGCCGTGGTCCAAGAGGGAGGCTTGGGCGAAGACGCGGCGCTCGACATCGTGTTTTCAAGAGCTGCCTCTAATTATAGTACGAATAACAGCTTAAGCTGCTTCACGGGCGTCGAAACGTGGATGCAGGACAATGCCGATGCTATCGGCACGGCGGCAACAAAAGTGGCGGCGGCAGTGCGTGAGGAGGTCGCCGTCACGGTCGGGCGTTTTGGTTTGCAATCGCTCTATTTCCCCTTCCTGCTCGACATGGCGACCGGCAATGCCAAGGGTGCACGCACTGCGGCGCGACAGGCCTTGACCGGCGTTGATGCCGCCACGCTCGCCCCCGTGATGGCGGC
>JBGSSR010000061.1:0-10604 GCA_041736905.1 Sphingomonadaceae bacterium
ACGCGCCGAAGAACGCGTGCGCATGACTCGCCTGCGCCAAACGGTAGCTAAACGTCTGAAAGACGCGCAAAACACCGCCGCCCTCCTCACCACCTTCAACGATGTGGATATGAGCGCGGTTATTGAGGCGCGCGCGAAATATAAGGACATTTTTGAGAAGAAGCATGGCGTGCGCCTTGGCTTCATGGGTTTCTTTACCAAGGCCGCCGCATTGGCCGCCCGCGACATTCCCGCCGTCAACGCGCGGATTGAGGGCGACGAAATCGTCTATCACAACTATCTGGACGTGTCGGTGGCGGTCAGCGCGCCCAATGGCCTCGTCGTCCCCGTCATCCGCAACGCCGACGCGATGAGCTTCGCCGAAATCGAAAAGGCCATTGGCGCATTTGGTAAGAAAGCCAAAGACGGCACGATGACGATGGACGATATGAAGGGCGGCACCTTCACGATTTCCAACGGCGGCGTGTTCGGGTCGCTGATGTCCACCCCCATCATCAACCCTCCGCAAAGCGCCGTTCTGGGCCTGCACCGGATTGAGGATCGCCCCGTCGCGATCAATGGCCAAGTCGTCATACGCCCAATGATGTACATGGCGCTATCCTATGATCACCGTTTGATTGATGGCCGTGAAGCCGTTACCTTCCTGAAAATCATCAAGGAAGCGATTGAGGACCCGACGCGGTTGCTCATCGATCTATAAGGAGTACGGCCAATGCGTCATTCGGTTATTGTGCTTGCCGCGTTGGCGCTTGGCCTGTCCGCGTGCGGCGATGTGAAGCAAGCAGCGGAGGACGGGTTCAAGAAAGAATTCGTCGCCAGCTTCGGCAAGCAATGCGCGGAGGGGGCCACCACCACCGGCGTGCCAGCGGACATGGCGACGAAGGTGTGCGAATGCACCGCGACCGAACTCGCCGAAACGCAAAGCATGACCGAATTGGCCAGCCTCGACATGGAAAAGGCGATGCCGATCATGCAAAAATGCGCAGGCGAGGCGGGGTTGGATATTGACGCAGCAACCGCTGCCGATGCGCAAGAGGGAGCCGAATGATGAACCGTTTCTCAAAAGCCATTGCGATGGTCGGCGCGATCATGCTCGCCGCCACACCCGCTCAGGCGAATCTCAGCGACAAGGATGTTGAAACCGTCTTCAACCTTGCCAAAATAGAGTGCGCGCCAGCCTTCAGAGCACCCGACGCCGGTCTCTATATCAGTTTGGTTGTCGAAGAAAACGACCTCAATGACTCGCAAGCTGTCTTACTGATCGATTTTTGCATTACTTATGGTGAGGGCATGAAGGCGGGCGTGATGGCCAACCCATCGGCGAAATAGGCCGATAAAGTGACGGCCGACCAAGCCCTCTTCTCCTACGGCACCCTCCAACTGCCCGCCGTGCAGAGCGCGCAATTTGGGCGGTTGTTGGACGGACAAAAGGACAGCCTCACTGGCTACGCGATGGGGCAAGTGCGGATACAGGACGGCGATGTCGTGATGGTGAGCGGGGCGGAATATCACCCCGCCATTTTCCCGACCGGCAACGCAGATGATGTGGTGGAGGGCAGCGTGTTCTGGCTCACCGCCGACGAACTTGCCGCCGCAGACGAATATGAAGTGGACGATTATGTGCGCGTGCGCGTTACCCTATCGTCTGGCATTGAAGCATGGACCTATGTCGGCGTCTCGCCGGAGGTTTTGGAGTAAGACATGAGCGATACGCAATTTGACGTTATAGTAATCGGTGCCGGCCCCGGCGGCTATGTCGCGGCCATCCGCGCGGCGCAATTGGGGCTTAAGACCGCGTGCGTGGAATCGCGCGCCTCGCTTGGCGGCACCTGCCTTAACGTCGGTTGCATCCCGTCGAAGGCGTTGCTGCACGCTTCGGAACTTTATGCAGAGGCTATCGGCGGCCATATGGCGCAGATCGGCGTCAAAATCACGGGCGCGGAACTCGACCTGTCGGTGATGCAGGCGGAAAAGACGAAGGCCGTCAATGAGCTGACCGGCGGCATCGAATTTTTGTTCAAAAAGAATAAGGTAACGTGGCTGAAAGGCCATGCGAAATTCACTGGCAAGGACGCGATTGACGTGGCGGGCACCGCCTATACCGCCAAAAATATCGTGATTGCCACGGGCAGCAGCGTCACGCCGCTCCCCGGCATCACTGTCGATAATGACGCAGGGATCGTGGTCGATTCGACCGGCGCGTTGGCGCTGACCAAGGTGCCGGAACATATGGTCGTCATCGGCGGCGGCGTGATCGGCCTTGAACTCGGCAGCGTCTGGCGGCGCTTGGGCGCGAAGGTTACTGTGGTCGAATATCTCGACCAATTGCTCCCCGGCATGGACGGCGACGTGCGCAAGGAAGCGGCGCGGATTTTCAAGAAACAAGGCATGGAATTGCAACTCAGCACCAAAGTCACCGGCGTGTCGGTTGACGGCGGCACCGCAACCGTGACCGTCGAACCGGCGGCTGGCGGAGAAGCCACGACTTTGACCGCCGACGCGGTGCTAGTCGCCATTGGCCGCCGCCCGAATGTCACCGGACTGGAACTGGAGGCCATCGGCCTATCCACCAACGCGCGCGGGCAAATTGAGGTCGGCCATGACTTCGAAACCAGCGTTCCCGGCGTTTGGGCGATTGGCGATGTCACCCCCGGCCCCATGTTGGCGCACAAATCGGAGGATGAGGGCATTGCGGTCGCGGAAAATATCGCGGGCCTCACCGGCATTGTGAACCACGATGTCATTCCCGGCGTCGTCTACACCAACCCTGAATTCGCGGGCGTGGGCAAGACCGAGGAAGAGCTTAAGGCCGCGGGCGTTGCCGTCAAAATCGGCAAATTCCCCTTCGCCGCGAACAGCCGCGCGAAGGCGAACCGCGACACCGATGGCTTTGTGAAAGTCATTGCCGACGCGGAAACCGACCGCGTTCTGGGCGTCCACATCGTCGGCACCTTGGCCGGAACGATGATCGCGCAGGCGGCACAAGCCATGGAATTCGGCGCGTCGAGCGAGGACATCGCCTACACCTGCCACGCCCACCCGACGCACAGCGAGGCGCTCAAAGAGGCCGCAATGGCGGTGCAGGGCAAACCCATTCATATGTAATGGAGCGGGCACGTTTTCCCGTTCGATGGAGCGCCGAGCTTGGCTTTGCCCTGACATGGGGGGCGAGCTTGCTCGTGCTCATCGGCGGGGGCGCACCGACATCGTGGCTGGCAGTGCAGGCGGGTGCGGGGTTGCTCGCATTGACCCTGTTCTTGCCCGCAATACGGCACAGGATGGCGCAATGGGCAGCGTATATAATTTTCGTCGCCCCCATTGCTTTGCTCGGCACTGCATTTTTGGATCCAGGCATTGATGGCGTCCATCGTTGGCTCAGCGTGGGGCCACTTCGCCTGCACATGGGTTTGCTTCTACTCCCAGCGTTCATAGTAGTTTATGCGACCGGAAAGTTGAAACAGGGGCTCGCCATGGTGTTTCTAACGGCTTCGTTTTTGGCGCTTCAACCCGATCTCGGTATGGTAATCGGGTTGGTTGGTGCTTTGGCGTTTATCGCCGCGTCCCGCCGAACGAGAAACGATAGCCTGCTCCTTTTTTGGGCAGTTTTTTTCCTCCTTTATTGCCTTTTCAAACCCGACCCTCTCGAACCGGTTGCGCTCGTCGAAGGTGTTCTAACCGACAGTTGGGGCTGGCAAATATGGACAGGGCCATTGGCTCTGTTGGGCGCATTAATCCTGCCCATCGCATTGGTCATCGGCAAATGGACCGTGAATGCGCAAAACTTGCCCTCTTATGCGCTGGCAGGAATGTGGTGCGGCCTGTTACTCGCCAGCCTTATTGGCCCCTACCCCGTCCCCTTATTAGGCTATGGGGCCAGCGCGGTGATTGGCTTTGGATTGGCGATTAGCTTGCTGACCAAAGCGCATGAGCGCCGCATGGTAGACGCCGCCTAATCATGCCGATCCTATCCACCCTCGACTCCTTCGCCCCCGCACTGCACCTCATCGCGGTGTTTGTATTCGCGGTATCCGGCGCGCTGGCGGCGGCGCAAAAGCAACAGACGTTCGTCACCTTTGCCTTTTTCGCTCTCGTTACGGGCGTCGGTGGCGGCACGGTGCGCGACTTGCTTATCGGTGCGCCGGTGTTTTGGATGCGCGACAACCTTGTTCCGCTCACCTGCCTTATCGCCGCGTTGATGGTGTGGATAACGCCGCAGCATTTCTGGCGGCCCAAGGCGGTGGACTGGTTCGACGCGGTCGGCATGGCGGCTTATTCGGTGTTCGGCACGACCAAGGCGCTGAGTTTTGGCATTGGACCCATTCCCGCCGTGATGATGGGCGTGCTCACCGCGACGGCGGGCGGTATCATTCGCGACACGCTGGCCGGGGAACCCAGCATCGTGTTGGGCAGCGAGATTTATATCAGTGCATCGGCACTGGCGAGCGGCCTTTTCGTCATGCTGCTGATGGCGGGGGTTAGCCTGCCCATCGCGGCGGCGTTGGGCTTTGCCGCCGGTTTCACCCTCCGCGCTGGCGCATTAGCGCGGGGGTGGTCATTGCCGTCCTATCGCGGTGCGCGTCAAGAGCCGCCCAAAGTCGACTGAAGCACCATCGCCCACGGCCCCATCTCCGCCTTCTGCCGCGCCGTCATCGGCGTTGCAGGCCGCGCGGACAGGCATTCAAGGCATAGGCTTTGCACCCCCTGCTGCCCCATCAGGCGCGAAAGCGAACCCAGCGCCGCCTCTTGCTGTATCACTTGTTCGCGGCGGACATAGGCGAACAAGTCGCCACCCTGCCCGCTCACGCCAGCGCGCGCGTGACCGAACAACAAAGGCGAGGTCGCCGATGGTCCGCCGCCAAGCAAGCCGGTGAGGAAATCAGTTTCCTGCTCAAAATACAGCGGGAACCACTCATCCGCGCCCAATTTTGCCCGCTTCGCCGCCTCGGCCAGTGCATCGTCCAGCCCGCCGAAACGGTCAATAAGGCCATTTTGCCGCGCATCCGCCCCGCTCCACACGCGGCCTTGCGCCATGGAGTCGACCTTCGCCACATCCATTTTGCGCGCCTTTGCGGTGATGCCGAGGAATTGTGTGTAAACTTGCTCCACGCCCGCCTGGGCGACGCGGTTAAAGTCATCGTTCGGCCCGCCGATTGGATCGGGCTGCCCCGTCAATGGACCCAAGGTTGGGCCATCGGCGGACACGCCCAATTTCTCGGCGGTGCCTTGGAAGGTCGGCAACACCCCGAACACCCCGATGGAGCCGGTAATTGTTTGCGGCTCGGCAAAAATCACATCGCCCGGCGTTGCCACCCAATAGCCACCCGATGCAGCGACATTGGCCATGGAGACGACCACAGGCTTGCCCTTCGCCTTCACCGCGTTGATCGCGACGCGGATTTGCTCGCTGGCAAAGGCAGAACCGCCGGGGGAATCAACGCGCAGGACCAGCGCACGGATGCCCTCGTCGGCGGCCACTTCGTAGATTTGTTCCGACACAGAGTCGCCGCCCGCCATGCCAGCGCCCGCTTCGCCGTCCACGATTTCACCGGCAATGGTGACCACTGCAATCGGCTCACCGCCCGTTTCGGGGGTCAAAGTCGTCAAATAATCGTCAATATGCGTGCCCGCGATGTCGGTGGGATATTCTCCCGGCTCTTCCTTCAGCGCCTTGTTCATCGCGGCGGCAAATTCGACCGGAGTGGCCAGTTTATCGACCAATCTCAGCGCCAAAGCGGTTTGCGCCATATCGCCCTTATTGGCTTCCACTTGGCCAGCAGGATCTTTCGCCAAAGCTGCCAAATTGGCCGATGGACGCGCCTTTGCGACCTCATCCTGATACGCCTGCCACAGGTCACCGTAGAGCGCGAGGGCGTTTTCCTCCGCCTCTGGCGACTGGTCGTTGCGGGTGTAGGGTTCCACTGCCGACTTAAACGTTCCGACACGATAAACATTGGCGGTCACGCCAAATTTTTCCAGCGCCTTGGCGAAATAAATCCCTTTGCCCCCCGATGGCACAACCATCGCGCCGCCCATGGGATTCACCCAAATCTGCGTCGCGTGTGCGGCAAGTTGGTAACTATCGTTGGTATAAAGTGTGGCATAGGCATGCACTGGCTTGCCCGCTTTTTTCAGGGCATCCAAACGTTCACCCACCTCGGCCAAGGTCGCCTGACCACCACCGATGAAGCGGTCTAGATCAAGCACGACCATCTTAACGCGGTCGTCATCCTTTGCCTCGTCCAAAGCACGGATAATGTCCCGCGCGGCATATTCGCGCATCGGCGCGGCGCCGGAAAGTAGCATAGATACGGGGTCAATGTCGGCGGGCTGCTCCGATATGCTGCCATCCAGTGCAAGGATCAGCGCACCATCGGTGACGTTGGCCGCACCCGGACGCCCGCTGAGCACCATCGCCAACACGGCGAAAAATAGCAGGAGGGCAATGAGCGCCATCCCGTCCTTGATCGCGACCAGAAATTTCCAAACCTTACGTGCCAATTCCATGGGGCGATCTTTCATATGCTATGATGGGCGTGCTGTCCCAATGGATAGCAATATATGGGCATTACGCCATGAAAAAAGGGGCCGCAGCGGCAAATGCTGCGCGGCCCCTCAATATTTGGCATGGGTCAGCGGTCAGAAGGTGTCCGCCACCGGGGAAATTTCCAATCCCGATCCCGTATCGTTGTGATTATGGATCAGGCGGCAAATCCCCGAACGGAAATATCCGACCCCTTAACTGAACCATGAGACATCGGATCACCTCCTTTCGTTTGTGGATAGAAAAACGCGTTGTGCATAAGCTAAGCCCTCCGCAGGCACACAGTGATTCAAGCGGGCTGCACAAACAAGTCTTGAAATAATATTTTTTGCTGTCAGAATTATGCGCCTTGCGTCGGTGTAGGCTGCGTTATTTCCGGCAATCCTCAATCACCCGCGCAACCTCCGCCCAACTGGGCAGTTTTAGCGGCGGCAGGCCGGTGACCTCCACCACAAATCGCCCACGGCTATAGGCCAATTTGTCGAGCATAGGGTCGCTAGGTTGGATGGCGGCGGCGGCATAGGGTGTGCCGGACACTTGGCCTGCGGTGTAATTTTGCAGCCCTTGACTAGCGCGCAGGGTCATTTCGGCGGTGCCGGACACTTGGCCAGAACGCGAAAAATAGAGCATTTGCCGCGTGGTGTCGCACCGCAACGTGGCCACTGCATCCTGCCCCAGGGGACCGAACAACGCAATCGACCCGCGCTCATCGCGGCGGTATACCCAATCCCCCGGCGTGACCGGCCAATAGGTCCAATCGGTTTGATAGACGGGCGCGGCAGGTTGCGGTTGTGGCATGGGTTGCGGCGACGGCTGTGGAGCAGGCTGCGGCTGTGGTGCTTGGGTCACGCCGCCGCTCGATGGCGGGGCTGACGCGGGGACGCAGGCGGATAGGGTGCAGATGGCAGCTATGGCAAATAATCGTATCATACCGCACCTTATGGCCAATCGCGCCGCATTGCGCTAGGCCATCAAGCGTATTTTAGGGCAAGCCGACGGAATTTTTGCACATGGCACAGGAAAAAACGCGCGCCGACCAATGGCTGGTCGATCATGGCTTAGCCGAAACCAAGTCAAAGGCGCAGGCGCTTATCATGGCGGGCCTCGTTTATCTTGGGGATAAAAAGCTTGATAAGCCGGGACAACAAATTGCCGTCGATGCCGAATTGGACGTGCGCGGGCGCGACCATCCATGGGTGTCGCGAGGCGGGGTGAAATTGGCGCACGCTTTGGAGCATTTCAGCTACGACCCCACTGGCCAAGTGGCGATGGATGTGGGCAGCAGCACCGGCGGCTTCACCGATGTGCTGCTCACCCACGGCGCGGTTAAGGTCTATGCCGTGGACAGCGGCACCAACCAACTCGCATGGAAATTGCGCGAAGACCCGCGTGTGGTGGTCCACGAACAAACCAGTGCGCGCATCCTGACCGAGGCGCATATTCCCGAAGTCATAGATTTGGTGGTCTGTGATGCCAGCTTCATTGCGTTGTCCAAGGTGTTGGAAAAACCGTTGTCCTTCGTGCGTTCCGGCGGCGCGGCGATTGCGCTGATCAAACCGCAATTTGAGGCAGGTCGCGGGGAAGTGGGCAAGGGCGGCGTGGTGCGCGATGCCGTTATCCACGAGCGCGTCTGCGCCGAAGTCGCCGCTTGGTTCACCGCCATAGGCTGGACCGTCATCGGCATTACACAAAGCCCCATTACCGGCCCAAAAGGAAACATTGAGTTTCTCATCATGGCGCGCAAGGGGGAATTTACATCCGAAACGACCGCTTTGGCACAATAAGACCATGTTCTAACTGGCCAAAGCGATTCCATGCGTTACTAATGGCACCTAGGGGAATCGAGGTTAAAGCGTAAACCACTCATTCGAAGTGGATCAAATCGCAAAACTCATGTGGGGAGTTGACGATCAATGGTTGAAATCGCGTCCAAATCACAATTGCGGATGTCGTTCCTGCGCTGGGCGTTGTTTGTTGTTCCTGCCCTGTTGCTACTCGGATGGTTGGCCAGCCAATGGTCGGGCGCGGGCATGGAAAACCGTTGGTACGCCGCCTTGGACAAGCCCGATTGGACGCCCGCACCGTTGGTTTTCCCCATTGTTTGGAACATTCTCTACATCTTGATGGGCCTGTCGCTGGCGATGATATTGCACGCACGTGGTGCAGCCGGGCGCGGGTTGGCAATTGGTCTATTCCTGATGCAACTCGCAGGTAATTTTTTGTGGTCGCCGTTGTTTTTCAAATTGCATCAGGTGACTAACGCATTCTACCTCATCGTCGCCATTTTGGTGCTAACCATCGTCACCACTTTCCTTTTCGCCCGCATTCGTAAGGTCGCGGCGTGGTTGCTGGTGCCCTATATGGCGTGGCTGTGCATCGCGGCGATACTCAATTTTCAAATTGATAAGGCGAATCCCAATGCCGAAACCCTTGTCGTTCCGGCGGCGAGTTCCCAAATACCGATTTAGACCTCCTCTAAAAGGATTGCATCATGCAAAGTGAGAACCGCATTTTCGACGATATTGCCAAGGTTGTGAACGGCTTTGCCGGCACCGCCACCGGAATGGCGCGTGAGGCCGAGGCCGCGATGCGTGAACGTATGCGCGAATTTGTGTCTGGTATGGACTTTGTCAGCCGTGAAGAATTCGACGCTGTCAAGGAAATGGCGGCCACGGCGCGGGCCGAGGTTGAAACCTTAAAGGTCCGTTTGGATGCGATGGAAGGCGGCGCCACCGCCAAACCCGCCGCGCCGAAAAAACCCGCCGCTGCTAAAAAACCAGCGGCAAAAAAGGCTCCCCCTGCGGAATAACGCGCTGGCTAACCGTTGGTTATCCACAATTGCTGCACATCAATGTCGCCTCACCGCGCCCAAGCCCGCTTGCGTGGGGCACAGCCAATCGGCATAGATACTAAGCACGCGCCATTTCGCGCTGCTATTGCGGATAATCGGGCCAGTCATGCACGACAGCGAACATGAATTTTCATCATTCGAGCGGGAGGAAATGCCCCCCCTCGACATGTTTGAGGCATTGGCCGAGGCGCGAGGGTGGCAATCGGACAAATTGGGTGAGGAAGAGCTCACCATCGATTACAAGGGCAGTTGGACCAGCTACCAAATGCGGCTGATTGCGCGGGACGAAGACCCTGTGATGCAATTGCTGGTCCTGCCCGACTTAAAAGCCCCAGCCGACCGCCGCGCTGAACTCTATGAGACACTGGCGCTGATCAATGAACAGCTTTGGATTGGACATTTCGACATTTGGTCGAACAACGGTGTCATCCTGTTCCGCCATGCCACAACTTTGCCGGTCAGCGGCATGATCGGTGTCGAACAAGCGCAAACGATGATCGACGCAGCGATTGAGGAGTGCGAGCGGTTCTACCCCGTTTTCCAATTCGTATTATGGGGTGGGAAAACCCCCGTCGAAGCCATCGAAAGCGCGCTGATCGATACGTATGGAGAGGCCTAACATGGCCTTGCCCACCCATGTCGCGCTGCTGGGATGCGGCAATATGGCGGGCGCGATTTTGCGCGGATGGTTGAATGCGGGGGCAGAGCCTTCGGCCTTTACGGTCATCGACCCTTTTGCCAAGGATTTGCCCGATGGCGTGCGCCACGCCGGTGCGGTGGCCGATTTGGGTGGCGTAACTTTTCCTGCCGTCATGTTGGGCATCAAGCCGCAGATGCTAGCAGATGTCGCGGACATGGCCCGCGCGCTGATGGCACCGAATGCGCTGGTCATTTCTATGTTGGCAGGGATTGAGTGCGCGACGCTCACCCGCCTGTTCCCCGATCAGCGTCCCGTGCGCATCATGCCCAACTTGGCCGCCGCACTGAATGCCTCACCCGTGGGCCTGTATAGCGCCGCATTGGATGAGGGCGAGCGCGCCGAAATCACGCCTTGGTTCGATGCCCTGGGCAGCGCCGTTTGGCTTCCCCAAGAATCCGACATGGCCCTGTTCACCGCGCTCGGCGGCTCTGGCCCTGCCTATCTCTATCGCTTCATCGATGCGCTGGCCGTGGCCGCCTCTCGGCTTGGTATGGACCCCGCAACGGCGCAAT
>JBGSSR010000069.1:0-6477 GCA_041736905.1 Sphingomonadaceae bacterium
GTTGCGCCGCGCCATGAATGCCAAACGTTCGAACAGCATCACATCCTGCTCGTTTTTCAGCAGAGCGCCGTGCAGCGGGGGGATGGCCTTGGTCGGGTCTTTGGATTGCAGGACGTCGAGCGGCATATCTTCCTGCAGCAGCAGCTTCAGCCAGTCGAGCAATTCGCTGGTCGAGGGCTTTTTCTTTAGGCCCGGCACTTCGCGGACTTCGTAAAAGATATCCATTGCCTTGTTGACCAGAATTTTCTGGATGCCGGGGAAATGGACGTCGACAATCGCCTGCATCGTCTCCCGGTCGGGGAATTTGATGTAGTGGAAGAAGCAGCGGCGCAGGAACGCGTCGGGCAGTTCCTTTTCGTTGTTCGACGTGATGATAACGATGGGGCGTTCAGCCGCCTTTACCGTTTCATTGGTTTCGTAAACATGGAACTCCATCCGGTCGAGTTCTTGCAGCAAATCATTGGGGAATTCGATGTCCGCTTTGTCGATTTCATCGATGAGCAGGACGGGCAGTTGTGGCGAGGTGAACGCCTCCCACAGCTTTCCCTTTTTGATATAGTTACCAATGTCATGCACCCGCGCATCGCCCAGTTGGCCGTCGCGAAGCCGCGCAACGGCGTCATATTCATAAAGGCCTTGCTGTGCCTTCGTCGTTGATTTGATGTTCCATTCAATGAGCGGCGCATTGGCGGCCTTGGCGACTTCCTGCGCCAATACGGTCTTTCCCGTGCCCGGTTCACCCTTCACCAACAACGGACGGCGCAGCGTCACGGCGGCGTTGACCGCGATTTTCAAATCATCGGTGGCGACATAATTATCGGTGCCGGTAAAGCGCATGTGAGATCCCGTCCTGCTTAATGGTGTATAGCAGAGGGATAGGGCGGCTTTGCGCCCTTGGCAAGCAGGTTAGAGGTGTTCGCTGCGCGTTATCGAACGGGCGGCGAGCAGGTTCCAGAAGGATTGCTGTTGCAACAACAGTTGGTCCGCGCCGAAAAATAGGGCGCGTTCCTGCGCCTGTCCCTCGGCAATTAAGGCGTCGGCAAGGCGGGCGTTTTGGCCGCTGTTGGGAAAGCTGTGCGGTGGGACTTTCAGCGCAAACCGTTCGGCCATTGCCTCCAGCAATAGGCGGATGGTGAGCCAATCCTCGGCAAAGGCAATCGCCGCGCCCGCCGGGCATCCCTGCCGGTCGGAACTGGCCAGCATTTCCAACGCGCGCGATTGCATGGCAAAGGCGGCGGTGCATTTCTCATCGCCCATAGTTGATGGTGCAGGGCCAGCGGCGGCGGTGAGGCGGCTGAGGAAAGCGCGTTCTTCGGCAAAGGCGTTGCCGGTGTGTAATATCCATTCGCGCGCAGCACCATCGACAATTTTACGCGCGGCATGGTCGATGAGGCCGGGGTAACGGCCGTGCAGAACACATAGGAAATGGGCGATATCGCTTAAATCGGGGCTGTTCAAATTGCGCAGGTCTTTGAGCGCGGCAACAATCGTGGGATGCGCCGCGCTGCCGCTATCCGCGACGAGGGCGATAAGGCGCGCACCCCCCGATGCGCTTTTATCCAGATTGCCAGCCAGCATAAACCAAACCCCAATGGCGCGGCCAACACGGCGCACGCTCTTAACCGTCTGGCTTTAGCAGCAAAAGCTAAAGGAGGGGTTACTATGCGGGTAAGCAAAAAAAGGACCGCGTGGTTTCCCATGCAGCCCTTTTTGGCTGATACTATTTGGCGTGCTATTGGTCGAGGAACGACCGCATCTTACGGCTGCGCGATGGATGTTTGAGTTTCCGCAAGGCCTTTGCCTCGATTTGCCGAATCCGTTCGCGGGTCACGCTGAACTGTTGGCCGACCTCTTCCAGCGTGTGGTCGGTGTTCATGCCGATGCCAAAGCGCATACGAAGCACGCGCTCCTCACGCGGGGTTAGCGAGGCCAGCACGCGGGTGACGGTTTCCTTCAAATTCGCCTGAATCGCGGCATCAACGGGGATAATTGCGTTCTTATCCTCAATGAAATCGCCAAGGTGCGAATCTTCCTCATCGCCGATTGGCGTTTCCAGAGAGATTGGCTCTTTGGCGATTTTCATCACCTTGCGCACTTTGTCCAATGGCATGGACAGGCGTTCGGCCATTTCCTCCGGCGTTGGTTCGCGGCCCTGTTCGTGCAGGAATTGGCGGCTTGTGCGGACCAGCTTGTTGATCGTTTCGATCATGTGCACCGGAATACGAATGGTGCGCGCTTGGTCGGCGATGGAGCGGGTGATCGCCTGACGAATCCACCACGTGGCATAGGTGCTGAACTTATACCCGCGCCGATATTCGAATTTATCCACCGCCTTCATCAGACCAATGTTGCCTTCTTGAATCAAATCCAAGAATTGCAATCCGCGGTTGGTGTATTTTTTCGCAATGGAAATGACGAGGCGCAGGTTCGCCTCCACCATTTCCTTCTTCGCGATCCGCGCCTCCCGCTCACCCTTTTGCACCATGTTGACGATGCGGCGGAATTCGGAAAGGCTCATGCCTGTGGCGGCGGCGATGTCGGCGATTTCGTTGCGGATGCGGTCCACGGCTTCTGCTTCGACCTCGGCGAACTTCGCCCATTTTTTGTCGATACCGGCAACTTCGGTTAGCCAGCTTTCGTCCAATTCATGTTCAACATAGCGCGCCAAAAATTGCGCGCGCGGCACTTTATGGCGCTCGGCGAGGCGCAGCATTTGGCCGCCCAAAGCCGTTAGGCGGCGGTTGAACGAATAAAGTTGGTCGACCAAAAATTCGATCTTGCTGGCATGGAACTTCACGCTTTCGACTTCGGCGGTCAGTTCCTCGCGTAACGATTGGTATTTCTTCTCAGTTGACGCGCTAAAATCATCGCCAATCGCCATTGCGTTCATGCGACCGTTTTGCAATTTGGAGAATTTCAGGAACAAATCGGTGATCCGCGCGAACCGCTCAAGCGCCTCGGGCTTCAACGTTTCTTCCATCTGAGCGAGGGAGAGGGTGTTGTCCTCTTCCTCTTCCTCAACCGGGCGCTTGGCGCGGCGTTCGGTCAGCTCGTCCTCTTCATCCTCGGCGGCTTCTTCTTCCTCAACGTCGTCCTCTTCCTTGAAGGATGGGCCAGCGGTGGCTTCGGAAATTTCGCCGTTGTCATCCTCGGCATCGTCGGACAGGCTTTCGGGCGCTGGTTCCTTCGACAACATGGCGTCTAGGTCCAGGATTTCACGAAGCTGCATTTCACCTTCGTTCAACGCGCGCGACCATTCGATGATGGCGTGGAACGTAATGGGGCTTTCGCACAAACCCAAAATCATCGTGTCGCGGCCGGCCTCAATACGCTTGGCTATCGCGATTTCGCCCTCACGCGACAGCAATTCCACTGCGCCCATTTCGCGCAGGTACATGCGCACGGGGTCATCGGTGCGGTCGCCGGTGCCGGTTTTTTTGACGGTTTGCGTGACCGAACGTGGGTCGGATTCAGAGATGTTATCCGGTTCCTCGGTGTCGGGTTCCGACGCCGTTTCCTCGGCATAATCCTCATCATTTTCAACAATGTTGACACCCATTTCGGAGATTGCGGACATCACGTCCTCAATCTGCTCGCTGGACATTTGGTCCTGCGGCAGGGCATTGTTCAATTCATCATACGTCAAATATCCGCGCTTCTTCGCCCGCGCGAGCAGCTTTTTAACGGCAGCATCATTGAGTTCAATCAGGGGCGAATCGCCGCCTTCGTTGATGTCGTTTTCTTCGGTATCAGTCGTCAAATCCATGCCCCTTTGACATACTATCAAATCGTCGCCTTAATCGTCATCACGCTATTCATCATCACGTTGCATCAAATCGGCTAGGCGGCCATCCAAATCGTTTAATTCACGGCGCAACCGTTGCTGCTCCGCAAAGCTTTCATCCGTCATGTCCCGTTCGAACCATGCCGTTGCCTCCGCAAGGGAGGCAATAAGCACGGGCCGTGTGACCATGACGCGAATGGCTTCGTCCAAATCGGCCATCGCCATATTCATTTGCCGTTGTTGCAACACCGGGTCGGAGGCCGCATTGGGACCATCCGCCGACGTTCGCGGCTGTGTGAATGTGAAGCGAAGCCCATCGGCGCGGAGCAATTCTCTTGCGCAATTATACAATTGGGTATCGCCCATTAGTATATCAAGGGCCGATTCATCAAGTGTTTCTTTATCGGGCATCGCGGTAATCAGCCGCGCGAGCAATCGGTCGAGCGTGGTATCGGCGCAGGTAAAGCCCATGAGTGCCTCAAAATGGGCCTCAATCCGTGCGGGATAGCGCAGCAATCCGGCAATAACGGCGCGGGGCAGGGTGTCCATCATGCCGCTTTGCCCGACGCCCTTGGTATCGGTCAGGGGGGCTGCGGGGCCGGGATTGAACTTGCCTTGCCCGCGACCCGGCTGCCATTTCTGCCCTGCGGCGCGCGGTGTGAAGGCGGGGCGGGTGCGCGCGAAAAGGGTTTGTAGTTGTTCCTCAAACGCATCGGCGTAGTGGCGGCGGACCTCTATATCGGTGATGGCCTCCACATGCGCGCGAAGGCGTGTGCGGAGGTGGGCCTTTTCCTCCGGCGTGTTCAGCGGCGCGGCGTTCAGTTCATGCCGCCAGAGCAGGTCCACCAGCGGGATGCGCGCATTGATAAGGCTTTCCATTGCGCTGCGCCCTTGCGCACGGAGCACATCGTCGGGGTCTTGCCCCTGCGGCATCAACACGAAGTCCAAACTATGGCCAGGCCGGAGTAAGGGCAGCGCCCGCGCCGCCGCCCGCATCGCTGCCTTTTGCCCCGCATTATCCCCGTCAAAGCAGAGCGTGGGCCGCTCCACCGAGCGCCACAGCATCTCGATTTGGGTTTCCGTCATTGCGGTGCCAAGCGGCGCAACCACATGAGAAAACCCCGCCGCCGCCAGCGCGATGGCGTCCATATAGCCCTCAACCACCAACATCATCCCTGATTGCCGCGACGCGGGCAGGGCGTTGTTGAGGTTGTATAATGTGCGGCCTTTGTCGAAGAGCGGCGTGTCTGGGGAGTTCAGATATTTCGGCTCCCCAGCGCCAAAAATCCGCCCGCCAAAGGCAATCACGCGCCCGCGCACGTCCTTAATTGGGATCATCAACCGGCCACGGAACCTGTCGTAAGGGTCCTTTTCCTCAACCGAAATCAGCATGCCGGATTCGATCAGCATCGACGTGTCGAATTGCTCCAGCGCGCGTTTCAGCCGCCCGCGACTGTCGGGGGCAAAGCCGAACCCGAAATCACGCGCCACCGCCGCCGAAATGCCGCGCCGGTCCAGATAGGCGCGTGCCTCCGCCCCCTCTAGCCCGTTTAGATTATCGACAAACCACGCCTGCGCCGCCGCCATGACATCGTGAAGTCCGGCGCGCTCCTCCGCCTTTTGCGCGGCGCGGGGGTCGGCGGCGGGGACTTCCAATCCCGCCTCCGCCGCCAGTTCCTTCACAGCATCCATGAAGGGCATCCCGCGCTGATCGGTCATCCACCTTATGGCATCGCCATGCGCGCCGCAGCCGAAGCAATGATAGAATCCCTTTGCATCATTGATCGTGAAGCTGGGCGATTTTTCGTTGTGGAATGGGCAGCACGCCTTAAATTCCCGCCCCGCCTTTTGCACACGGATGGTGCGGCCGATTAACGAAGACAACGTTATCCGGCTGCGCAGTTCGTCGATCCATTGCGGGGTTAGGGCCATCCGCCGTTTACGCCAAGGCGGCCTTCACCAGCCCGCTGGCCTTGCTCATGTCGAGCACAGTGCCGTGGCGTGCCTTAAGCTCCGCCATCACGCGGCCCATGTCCTTCACCGTCGATGCGCCCAGTTCCACCTTAATCGCCTCAATCGCGGCGGCGGTTGCGGCCTCATCCATCTGCGTGGGCAGGAATTCGGTGATGACGGCAAGCTCCAACTTCTCTTGCTCGGCCAGTTCCGTGCGCCCGCCTTCTTCAAACATCGCAATCGATTCGCGGCGTTGCTTGCCCATTTTTTGCAGGATATCGATGAGGTTTGCATCGTCATCCTCGGGCGCGGCACTGGTGCGCAATTCGATGTCGCGGTCCTTTACCTTGGCAAGGATCAGGCGGACAGCGGCAAGGCGCGGCTTGTCCCCCGCCTTCATGGCATCAATCTGGGCGCGTTTCAAATCGTCACGAATCATCGTTCCACCTTTTCACATATTTTCAGGAATAAAGGAGAAGCATAGCGGCATAATTCTTTTTTTGCTAGATTGACCCTGCGGGCGCACGGGCATAGTGCCCCACAAGTTTGGCCGCGCGCAATTGCCGCGCCGCCAACGCCCAGAACAGACCCGCTTAAGGACCCCGATTATGCCGACCAGCACGCCCGCCCACGCGCCTAAAGGAGCCACCGCTCTTCTGTTGCTCGCCGATGGAACGGCAATTTGGGGGCGCGGGTTCGGTAAAGAGGGCGCGGCGGTGGGGGAGGTGTGTTTCAACACC
>JBGSSR010000070.1:0-6804 GCA_041736905.1 Sphingomonadaceae bacterium
TTAGCATTCGCTTATACCGGCTGCGCATATTGTGGCGCCCTCATCCCAAAGTCTACCCCACCCCCACCATGCCGCATGCGCCCCATTGCGCTAAGGCGCGCGCGTAGTTTGATTATCCCGCTTTCCTGCCGGGATGGCCGCTCGGCAAAGGCGCACCGCCGCCCGATGGCTATTCCCCCCGCCGGTCCCGGAAAGCAACACGCTTTTAATTGAAGGAGCACCTTATGACCGCAGTTGGACAGGACAATCTGGGCACTCGCGCAACCCTTACCGTCAATGGCAAGGATTACGCCTATTACAGCCTTAAGAAAGCGGCGGAAAAGCTGGGCGATGTGTCGCGTTTGCCGTTCAGCATGAAGGTGCTTTTGGAAAACCTGCTGCGCTTTGAGGACAATGGTTTCACCGTGTCCACGGCGGACGCACAGGCGGTGGTCGATTGGCAGAAGGATCCTTCCGCCAGCCAAAACGAAATTCAATACCGTCCCGCGCGCGTGCTGTTGCAAGATTTCACAGGCGTCCCTTGCGTGGTCGACCTCGCCGCGATGCGCGATGCGATTGCGAAATTGGGCGGCGACACGTCGAAGATTAACCCCTTGGTCCCCGTCAACCTCGTCATTGATCACTCGGTCATGGTCGATGAGTTCGGCCACCCCAAGGCGTTCGAACAGAACGTCGAAATCGAATATGAACGCAATTTCGAACGCTACGACTTCCTGAAATGGGGCAGCAAGAGCCTTAACAATTTCTACGCCGTGCCCCCAGGCACCGGCATTTGCCACCAAGTGAACCTGGAAAACATTGCGCAAACCGTGTGGACCAGCACGGACGCCGATGGCGTGACAGTCGCCTACCCCGACACCTGCGTCGGCACGGACAGCCACACGACGATGATCAACGGCCTTGGCGTGCTTGGTTGGGGCGTTGGCGGGATTGAGGCGGAGGCCGCAATGTTGGGCCAGCCCGTATCGATGCTAATCCCCGAAGTCGTCGGCTTCAAACTGACCGGAGCCTTGCGTGAAGGCGTAACCGCGACCGACCTCGTGCTAACCGCGACCAATATGCTGCGCGCGCATGGCGTGGTGGGGCGGTTTGTCGAGTATTTCGGCCCCGGTCTGGCTTCGCTCAGCCTCGCCGACCGTGCGACGTTGGCCAATATGGCGCCAGAATATGGCGCAACCTGCGGATTTTTCGGTATCGATGACAAGACGCTGGATTACCTGCGCTTGACTGGCCGTGAGGAGGAGCAAATCGCTCTGGTTGAGGCTTATGCGAAGGAGCAGGGCTTCTGGATCGACGCCAGCGCACCCGACGCGGTGTATTCCAGCACGCTGGAACTCGACATGGGCACGGTTGTGCCGTCGCTTGCCGGACCCAAACGCCCGCAGGACCGCGTGGCCTTGACCGAGGTGGACGAGGTGTTCGCCAAGGACATGGCCGAAACCTATAAGCGGGCCAACACCCGCGTTCCCGTCGAAGGCAAGGATTTCGACATTGGCGACGGCGATGTGATGATTGCCGCCATCACCTCCTGCACCAACACGTCAAACCCCGGCGTGATGGTCGCCGCTGGTCTGGTCGCGAAGAAAGCCAATGAATTGGGCCTGAAGCCGAAGCCATGGGTGAAAACGTCGCTTGCCCCCGGTAGCCAGGTCGTGACTGATTATTTCAACAAGGCGGGTTTGCAAGAGCACCTCGACGCCGTGGGTTTCAACCTCGTCGGTTACGGCTGCACCACCTGCATTGGTAACTCCGGCCCGCTCGCGGAACCGATTAGCAAGGCGATTAACGAAAACGGCCTCGTCGCCGCAGCTGTGATTTCCGGCAATCGCAACTTTGAAGGGCGCGTGTCGCCCGACGTGCGCGCGAACTTCCTCGCCTCCCCGCCGTTGGTGGTCGCTTATGCGCTGAAAGGCACGGTGATCGAAGATTTCGTCACCACGCCAATCGGCCAAGGGACGGACGGGCAAGACGTGTTCCTGAAGGACATCTGGCCCACTAACGAAGAAGTCGCCTCCACCATGGCGATGTGCATGGACCGTGCGATGTTCCAGGCCCGCTATGCCAACGTTTACCTCGGCGATGAGCATTGGCAAAAGATTTCGGTTGAGGGCAGCGAAACCTATGGCTGGCGCGCAGGCAGCACCTACATCGCCAACCCGCCATACTTTGAGGGCATGAGCATGACTCCCGCGCCGGTCGCGGACATTGTTGAGGCGAAGCCGCTCCTTATCCTCGGCGATTCCATCACCACCGACCATATCAGCCCCGCCGGTTCAATTAAGGCAGACTCGCCTGCTGGTGAATGGTTGATGGAGCACCAAGTCGCCAAGGCCGATTTCAACAGCTACGGCGCGCGCCGTGGCCACCATGAGGTGATGATGCGCGGCACATTTGCCAACATCCGCATCCAAAACGAAATGGTCCCCGGGATTGAAGGCGGCATGAGCCAATTCGAGGGCGAAGTAATGCCCGTGTTCGACGCCGCGATGAAGCATAAAGAAAACGGCACGCCCCTCGTCGTCATCGGCGGTAAGGAATATGGCACCGGCTCGTCACGCGACTGGGCGGCGAAGGGCACCAATCTGCTCGGCGTGCGCGCGGTTATTGTGGAAAGCTTTGAGCGTATTCACCGTTCCAACCTGGTCGGCATGGGCGTGTTGCCTTTGCAATTCCTGGAAGGGCAAAGCCGCGCGACGCTTGGCCTGACTGGCGATGACAGCTTCACGATTACCGGCGTTGCGGAGATGAAACCGCGCCAAACCGTGACCGTGCATGTAACGCGCAAGGATGGCTCGACTTTCACTTTCGAAGCATTGTGCCGCATCGATACTGCGAACGAAGTCGAATATTTCATGAACGGCGGCATCTTGCAATATGTGCTGCGCAAACTGGCGGCGTAAGTCGTTTTGATTTAGGGAGGGGGCGCGGGCCATGCGGTCTGCGCCCCTTTTTTTTTATTGGGAAATTGCCATGACTGAACTCGCCAAATTGATCCATGACCTGCCCAAGGCAGAATTGCATTTGCATATTGAGGGGTCGTTGGAGCCGGAAATGCTATTCGCATTGGCACAGCGCAATGGGGTGGCCATTCCTTTTGCCACCGTGGAGGATGTGCGTGCCGCCTATCAATTTTCCAATTTGCAAGATTTCCTCGATATTTATTATCAGGGCATGGGGGTGCTGCTGACTGAGCAGGATTTCTACGACCTGACATGGGCGTATTTGTTGCGGGCGCAGGCCGACAATGTGCGCCATGTGGAGATATTCTTTGACCCGCAGGGGCACACCGATCGCGAGGTCGCTTTTGACACGGTCATTGGCGGCATCCTTCGCGCGCTGGACGATGGGCGTGAGCAATTGGGGATAAGCAGCGGGCTAATCCTCTGTTTCTTGCGCCATTTGGATGAGGATGCGGCGTTCGAAACATTGGCACAGGCGGAGCCCTGGTTGGACCGCATTTTGGGTGTCGGCCTCGATTCGTCCGAGGTCGGTCACCCGCCCGAAAAATTCGCCCGCGTGTTCGCGGCGGCAAAGGCGAAGGGACTAAAACTCGTCGCCCATGCCGGTGAGGAAGGCCCGCCGGAATATGTGTGGCAGGCGTTGGATATACTGCACATCGACCGCATCGACCACGGCAATCGCACCATGGAGGACGCCGCGTTGGTGCGCCGGATTGCCGATGAAGGGTTGGCATTGACCGTTTGCCCGCTGTCCAACTTGAAACTTTGCGTCACGCCGAGCGTCTCGGACAGTCCGGTGAAGGCGATGTTGGATGCAGGGTTAAAGGTGATGCTGAACTCCGATGATCCAGCGTATTTCGGCGGCTATGTCGGCGATAATTATCGCGCCGTGGCAGAGGCATTGGGGCTTTCAGCGGCGGAAGTCGTCACTTTGGCGCGCAATTCCATTGAGGCGGCGTTCTTGCCAGATGACCAAAAACAGGCGTTGTTGGCCGAGATTGATGCGGTCGTCGTTTAGCATCACATTCCGATGTGAGGCCTAATGTCATTCGCACTCTTGCCATCACATTGTAATGTGATATAGGGAAAGCATGACAACAGACATCCAAGATAAAGTCCGCGCCATCGTCGCGGAAGGAACCCTGACCCGCGCTGGCCTCGCCCGTGCCGCTGGTCTCCACGCCAACACACTGCGCGATTGTACAGAGCCTGATTGGAACCCGACGCATGAGACCTTGGGCAAATTGGAACGGTTCCTATCCTCCAACGATGACCGCCCTGTTTTGGTCCCGATTGAGGAAATCATCGATGAGGCGCGCAACGGCCGCATGTACATCCTGGTCGATGATGAGGACCGTGAGAATGAAGGCGACCTGATCATCCCTGCGCAAATGGCGACTCCCGCGGCGGTGAACTTCATGGCGACGCATGGGCGCGGCCTGATTTGTCTGGCGCTGAGCAGCAACCGGTGCGACCAATTGGGCCTGAACCCTATGGCGCGCGACAACCAGGAACAGATGCAAACCGCCTTTACGGTTTCGATTGAGGCGAAGGAAGGCGTCACCACCGGCATATCCGCCGCGGATCGCGCGCGGACGATTAATGTGGCGATTGACGGCACAAAGGGCGCGGGCGACCTCGTGTCTCCCGGCCACGTGTTCCCCTTACGCGCCCGCGATGGCGGTGTGTTGGTGCGGGCAGGCCATACTGAGGCGGCGGTCGATATTTCGCGCATGGCGGGCCTTAACCCTTCGGGCGTTATCTGTGAGATTATGAACGATGACGGCGGCATGGCGCGCCTCGACGACCTCATTGCTTATGCGCGTTTGCATGATTTGAAAATTGGCACCATCCGCGATTTGATTGAATACCGCCGCCGCCACGACCACCTTGTGCGGTGCGAGTCCGAATCCACTCTCAATTCCAGCTATGGCGGCGAATGGACCGTCAAAACCTATCGCAATAAGGTCGATAAGTCCGTCTCCATCGTCCTGCAAAAGGGACGCATTGTTCCCGGCGAACCGACGTTGGTGCGGATGCACGCGACATCATTCCTCGACGATACCATGGGCCGCGTTGGGCCGCGCAAGCGGGTTTTGCAACGCTCGATGGAGGAAATCGGCAAGGTTGGCGCGGGTGTCATCGTGATGCTGCTGCCAAAGGATAGCGAGTCCGTCATCATGGAAATGGGCCATCAGAAAGCGACTGGCGATTTGCGCGACTATGGTATTGGCGCGCAAATTCTGGCCGATTTGGGTGTCCACGACATGATTTTGCTCAGCAATTCGGACCAGCATGTCGTCGCGATTGAGGGGTATGATCTGACCATCGTTGGCAAGCGGGCGATACCCTGACGCTGTCTGGTAAGTTTCGGTCCTTGATTAAAGCGCCGTTTCCCCGATAGATAGCGCCATGACCGAACCGCAACCCACTGCCGCGCCAAGCGAAGCAACGCCGACCAATCCCATCGATGCCTATTGGCAGATTTTCGTGCGTTGGTGGCGGATGACCGTTATCCAAAGCGTGGACCAACCCTCCGTCATCGAAAAGGTGAAGGCGGAAAGCGGCCTAAGCCCCCGCTATATCTTCATGATTTGCATGTCGGCGGGCATTGCGATTTTGGGGCTTATCCTCTCATCGCCTGCCGTCGTCATTGGCGCGATGTTGATTAGCCCGCTGATGGGCCCAATTTTGGGCGCGGGCTTCGCATTGGCGACGGGCGATGTGCAATGGATGAAGGAGAGCGGACGGGCCTTGGCCATCGGCTCCCTTGTCGCGATCCTGTTCTGCGCCCTTATTGTGGTGGCCAGTCCGCTGCAAAATATGACGAGCGAGATTGCGGCGCGGACGCGGCCCAATTTGTTTGATCTGTTGGTCGCGCTATTTTCGGCGCTTGCGGGGTGTTACGCGATGATTCGCGGGCGCGAGGGCACCATCGTTGGCGTCGCCATTGCCACTGCGTTGATGCCGCCGCTGGCCGTAGTCGGCTATGGCCTAGCGACGTTGAACCTGACGGCCTTTGGAGGCGCATTGCTCCTGTTTGTCACCAACCTGATGACCATTGCATTGTCGGCGGCGGTCATGGCGCGGCTCTATGGCTTTTCCAGTTTCCTGTCCGAAAAGCATACCAAGTGGCAGAATATCGGCATCGCCATCGCCTTTGTTCTATTGGCCTTGCCGCTGGGCTATTCCTTGCGCCAAATCGCGTGGGAGACGAGCGCGACGCGGATTGTGAATGAGATCATCGCCGATGAATTCCCGGGCGTCAGCCGCGTGTCGCAATTGGACATCAACTTCGATGCTGAACCTGTGACAATAGGTGCGACGGTGCTGACCACCGAATATGTTCGCACGGCCGATGCCGACATAAGCAAAGAAATTGCCCGCCGTCTGGGCGTGCCGGTAACTTTGTCCTTGGACCAGTTCCGCGTCGATGGCGGCAATGCCAATGCGGAGGCAAAGCAATTGGCCAATGCGCGGCAACAACAACAGGCGCAGGCGTCGGAACAAGTCGCGGTGCAGGTGGGCAATCGGCTGGCGCTGATCGCTGGCGTTGAACCGCGCGAAGTGCTGATCGACCGCGTGGCGAAACGCGCGACGGTGAAGGCGAAACCTTTGCCGGGTGCGTCGTTGGTGACCTATTACACGTTGGAGCAACGGGCATCGGCGGATGCCAAGGGGTGGACGTTGGAAATTGTCCCGCCCGCTTTGTCTCTGCCCAATATCGCCGTGCGCGATGACGCGAACTTTGCCGATGACGCCGATGGAGGCAGGGCGAAGGCCGATGCCGTTCTGACCGAGGCGGGCGTTGAGCAACTTGCGCTTCTCGCATGGGCGGCGCAAC
>JBGSSR010000071.1:0-12882 GCA_041736905.1 Sphingomonadaceae bacterium
TGGGACAGCCATCGGCATTTTCGACCGCGCAAGGAGTGTAGGCGGCTTGCTCCAACGTCACTTTGCCATCGTTGCGTGTGCCGCGATTGGCGACCAAGCGCCCGCCATCGGCCAGCACGAGCAGGATGTTGTCAATCGCCCCGTCTTTCAGCGAGTCGGTGAGTTCAATACGGTCGCCATAGACAATGTCACCGGCGGGACTAATCGTGCGGACATTGCCCTCCGCCATCACCACGCCGCTGCGCCGGTCCCATGTGACAACGTCCGCGATTAAGCGATATCCATCGCGGTCGAGGATAACATTGCCCTTCGCCTCAACGCGGTCGGCGACTTGGTCGTAGACCACGCTGTCGGCGGCAAAACCGATTTCGTCTGGGGTTTGCGCGGGAGTAACAGGTGGGTTGGTCTCTTGCGCCATCGCCGGTGCGGCCATTGCGCCAAGGCCCAAAGTCGTGCCAAGCCACAGCACACCAAGCCGGTTCTGCCTGTTCAATGCGGGCCATTGGGCCATGGGGCGGGCACTCCATTCGGGCGACATGGCGGGCCAAACGCGCCCGCGCCGTTTCGCCATTGCGCAAAAGTCTCTCGCGGTCAATTGCGCTTTGCCCATTATCCCCCCTTGAAATGCAGCGGCGCACGGTCCATCGATAGGCTTTGCGCCGCTCGCCATATAAAGCGAGGGCGAACCCAAATTCGAAGGATAGACTATGATTACCATCGGCTTTTCAACCGAACGCAACGCCGACGCCCACGCGTTGGTCATTCCCGTTGCCAAGGGCGGCTTGGACGCGCTGGACCTGCCATTGGCGCAGGCGGATTTGGTGAAAAAGACCGCGGGCCAGCTGAAATTTTCGGGCGGCACCGGCGCGTTGGCGGGGACCTATGTGACCGAAGGCGAATCGCTCATCTACGTCCTGCTCGTCGGCACCGGCGATGGCGAAGAATCGGATTTGACCACGGCGGGCGGGAAGGCGTTCACGCGCATCAATGGCCAAAATGCAACCAAAGCCGATGTGCTGGCGGGCAGCCTAACCGGCGCTGGTGCGGCGCATTTCGCCAATGGCGCGTTGCTGCGCAGTTGGAAAATCGACAAATATAAAACGAAGGACGCCGCCGCGATTGCGTTGGAAACACTCACGATGGTTGGTGCATCCTCGGACGCGGAGGCCGCATGGCCCGCGTTGCAGGCGGTCACCATGGGCGTCGACCTGACCCGCGAATTGGTGAGTGAACCGGCGAACGTGATTTACCCTGAAAGCTTCGTCGAACGCTGCGCGCATCTGGCCGACATGGGCGTCAAAATCCGCGTGTTGGACGACAAGCAAATGGCCGACCTTGGCATGGGCGCGCTGCTCGGCGTGGCGCAGGGGTCACGCAAGCCCGCACGGATGCTGATCATGGAATGGATGGGCGGCGAGGAAGGCAAAAAGCCGCTCGTGCTGGTTGGCAAAGGCGTCACCTTCGACACCGGCGGCATTTCCATCAAGGCGGCGGCCGGGATGGAGGATATGAAATGGGACATGGGCGGCGCGGGCGCGGTTGCGGGCGCGATGAAGGCGCTGGCCGGACGTAAGGCAAAGGCCAACGTCATCGGCGTGTGCGGCCTGGTCGAAAATATGCCCGACGGCAACGCGCAACGCCCCGGCGACATTGTCACCTCCATGGCAGGCAAAACTATTGAGGTTATAAATACCGATGCAGAAGGGCGGCTGGTCCTTTGCGATGCGATTACATGGGCGCAAAAGGAATATGACCCCGAATATCTCATCGATTTCGCCACGTTAACCGGCGCGATTATCATATCGCTGGGCCATGAATATGCCGGCCTGTTCAGCAACGACGATGGCTTGTCCGATATGTTGAACACGTCGGGCAAGGCATCGGGAGATAAAGTATGGCGGATGCCCATCGGGGCGCCTTATGACAAGCTGATCGACAGCCCGATTGCCGATATGAAAAATGTTGGCCCGCGCGATGGCGGCTCGATCACGGCGGCGCAGTTTATCAAGCGCTTCGTCAACACCGGCGTCAAATGGGCGCATGTGGACATCGCGGGTATGGTCTGGTCGGCAAAGGCAGAGGATTTGTGGGAGAAAGGCGCGACCGGATATGGCGTGCGCCTGATCAACCAACTCGTCGCCGACCATTTTGAGGGCTAAACGCACCTATGCCGAAAATGCGACGGAAGGCCGATTTGCCGCAGAAAATCTGCGCATGCTGCGGCCTTCCGTTTAGCTGGCGGAAAAAGTGGGAGCGGGATTGGGACAATGTGCTCTATTGTTCTGAACGGTGTAAGCGGGGCGGAAAGTAGCAGCAATGCAGGTCGATTTCTACCAATTGAGCCGCGACCCTGCGCCGAAAATTGCGGTGCAATTGGCGCGCAAATTGTTCGATGCGGGCGACCGGTTGCTGATCGTGTCGGGCGACGATGCATTGCTGTCTAGCATAAGCGATGCCTTGTGGCAGGCCGATGGGCCTTGCTTTTTGGCGCATGAGCGCGCGGGTGGAGCCGAGGATGCGCTGCAACCCATCCTGCTGAGCACCGAACCAACCTCCGCCAACGCCGCGCGGCATATCATGATCGCCGATGGCCAATGGCGGGCCGAAGTGCTGACCGCAGCGGAGACTGAACGCTTATTCTACCTATTCGGCCCCAATGATTTGGATGCGGCGCGGCTGGCGTGGAAAGGCCTGAAAGATGCCGCCGATACCACGCGCAATTTCTGGCGTCAGGACGGTGGTAAATGGGTGAAGGCCGCGTAACGGTTATTGCATCCCTTCGGAAAAATGATAGCGTCACCCCATAACAAAACGGCGTCGCGCCCATAATTCTCTATAGGAGCCTACCCGATGAAGCGCATTTTTTTCCCCTTACTCACTCTCCCCCTAGCCTTGGCGGCGTGCGGCGGCGACACCAAAACTTACACCGATGATGAGGGTAACAAGGTGGAGGTGACGCAAAAGGGCGATGGTGAGGAAGTGGATATGAATATCTCCACCAAGGATGGTGATATGACCATTAAGGCGGGCGATGCCGTCGATTCCAATGCCAAATTGCCCTATGACTTGCCCATGATTGGCGGTGCAACGGTCAGCGCGCAAATGTCCGCCACCGACGATAAGGGTGAGAAGGGCGCGATGGTCACCCTGATGACCGATAAATCCGCCGAGGAAGCTTTTGCCTTTTATAAAAAAGCGATGGTCGACGGCGGGTTTAAGGTCGAAAGCGAAATGACCACCAATGACATGCGCATGCTGGGCGGGAAGCGCGATGATAAAAGTGGTGTTGCCATCACTATCTCCCCCGGCCAGGGCGATGATGCCAACAAAACTGCCGTCATGATTATCGCGGGCATGGAATAACCTACGAATCCGCTCCCACCACTGGGGGCTTGCACACATCGCCTTGGGCGTTTAGGGGGCTGCGCGAGCGGCGCATCTCCCTGCGCCTGAACCTTCAAGGAGTCCTCCCATGGCCGTTACCCGCACCTTTTCCATTATCAAACCCGACGCCACCCGCCGCAACCTGACCGGTGCCGTCACCGCCAAGTTGGAAGAAGCCGGTCTGCGCGTTGTTGCGTCGAAGCGTATTCACATGACCCGCGACCAAGCCGAGGGCTTCTACGCGGTGCATAAAGAGCGTCCTTTCTTCGGCGAACTGGTCGATTTCATGATCAGCGGCCCTGTCGTTGTGCAAGTGTTGGAAGGCGAAAATGCCATGCAAGCCAACCGCGACATTATGGGCGCCACCAACCCTAAAGACGCTGCCCCCGGCACCATCCGCGCCGAATTTGCCGAGAGCATTGAGGCGAACAGCGTCCACGGTTCGGACAGCGATGAAAACGCGGCGATTGAAATCGCCTATTTCTTCAAACCCGAAGAAATCGTTGGTTAAGCGTGCCGCGAATATTATTTCAGGAAAGGGCGGCGCATTTTTGCCGCCCTTTTTTTGTGCCGGATGACAAAGCGTAAACATTTGCCAATTGGCGGCGCTGTGCCTGTGCGGGAACGGGACAAAACCGTGGCCTTCATGCGCTCATGCACTGCAATTCATTGTGCATTAACCATCATCCCACCAAGGAAACCGGCCTTCGCGTCGGAAGCTGTCGCGGGGGGTGGTTTAATCTTGCGAAAATCGCGCCATGGCTTTACGGTTTGTGCGAAAATGGCTCCAGGGATGGGACGAAAATTATGGCAAGACTTTGGTTGATGGCAATGACAATGGTGCTTGCCTTGTCCGGTTGTGCAACATCGGGCGGCGGTGCTGGTAAGCAGATTGCCAATCCTGCGGTGCAAGTTTTGGACACGCAATCCTTGCCCGAACCCACGGCCAGCGACCTTTATGGCCCCACGCGGCCTTACCTAATCGGCCCCTTTGACAAGCTGCGCATAGAAGTGTTCGGTGTTGAGGAATTGACCCGCGATGTGCAAGCGGATGCCAGTGGTCAAATCTCCTTCCCCCTCATCGGTCAAATCGACGCGGCGGGCAAAACTCCATTGGAAGTCGCCACCATCGTCGAAACGCGCCTTGCTGGACGCTATGTCAAAAATCCCGAAGTCACCGTGAACATGACTGAGGTGGTGAGCCAAACCATAACCGTTGATGGTCAGGTCGCGCGCCCCGGCCTCTATCCGGTGGTTGGCCGCATGACCCTGATGCGTGCTGTTGCGGCCGCCGGCGGGACGAGCGAATATGCCAAGCTGGACGATGTCATCGTGTTCCGCACGGTCAATGGCCAACAAATGGCTGGCCTCTATAACTTGCAAGGCATCCGCAAGGGCAATTACGATGATCCAGAGGTGTTCGCCAATGACGTGATTATCGTCGGCGATTCGGCTGGGCGCCGGTTGTTCCAAGACATTCTGAAAACCGCGCCGCTGTTCCTGTCGCCATTGGTGCTGTTGTTGCGGTAAGCCGGTCGGAATTCATTTAACACGGCGGGGCCAGCCCCCGCCAATACGGTATTGGCATAACGAGCCATCGTTGTGCCGCAAAGGAATTGAGATTTATGGAATTGCTCGCACCGGCTAATGAGCAGGGATATGATCCCTATTTTACGCGCACGGAGCAACCGCTGATCACGCAGGTGATGGCGTCGGTGATGCGGTTCAAATGGCTGATTTTGGCCATCGTCGCGGCGAGTTTAATCGTCGGCGGTGTGCTGACGTTGCTGGCGACCCCGCTTTACACCGCGACCACTCGCCTTGAAATCGCGCGGGAGCAGGCGAATGTCACCAATGTGGAATCGTTGGAATCCACCGAAAACGTCCAGAATCGCGAATTTTATGAGACGCAATATGCGTTGCTGAAATCCCGCACCTTGGCGGAGCGTGTGTCGAAGCAATTGGACCTCACTGGCAACGCCGAATTCATGGACATGATGGGCGGCACATTCGGCAACACCGACATCGGCGCGAACATGACCCGTGCCGACCGTGAATTGTTGAACAAGGCGGTGATTACCTATCTGGGCGAGCATGTGCGCATCGCGCCCGTCGCCGGCTCCAGCTTGGTGGATGTCCAATTTACCAGCCCCAACGCCATGCTGTCCGCGCAAATCGCCAATGCTTGGGCGAAGCAATATATGCAGTCCAATCAGGACCGCCGCTTCGCCTCCACCGCTGATGCCCGCGCATTCTTGGAAGGGCGACTGGCCGAATTGCGGGAGAAATTGGAGAAATCCGAGGCCGACCTTGTCAACTACGCCAACGCCAATGGCATTGTTCCCTTGGAGCAAAAGGAAAGCATCGACGGCAAAACCGCGACATCGCGCACCTTGGCACAAACCAATTTGGAGGCGGCGAACGCGGAACTCGCAAGGGCCACGGCCGACCGGATTAATGCCGAGAGCGGCGCGCGCTATGGCCACCGTTCGCCCGGCATGCGCACCGCCAACCCTGCATTGGTCAGCCTGCGCCAAAAACGCGCCGAAGTGGCGGCGGAATATGCGTCGATGATGGCGCGTTTTGAACCCGGCTATCCGCCTGCACAGGCATTGGCGTCTGAACTCGCCGCGCTTGACCGGTCGATTGCAACCGAGGAGAGCAATCTGCGTTCCGCCGAAAATGCGGCGCTGTCGGCCAATGCCGCCGATGCGGACGCAACCGCCACGGGTGCCTATCGTCAAGCAGTCGCCCGTGAAAATGAATTGAAGCGCGAAGTCGCACAATTGGAGGCAGGCCTGACCACCGAACGCCAAGCGACCATTCAATACAACATCTACCAGCGCGAAGTGGACACCAACCGCGAACTGTATAACGGCCTATTGCAACGCTATAAAGAAATTGGCGTCGCCGGTGTTGGCACCAACAACGTCGCCGTAGTAGACCCCGCCGAGGTGCCGCGCCGACCATCCAGCCCGATTTTGCTTCTGAACCTTGCCATGGCGGGCCTTGCCGGTCTGGGCCTTGCCGGGCTTGCCGTCTTCATCCTGATGCAAATTGATCAGACGGTGAAATCGACCGAGGATGTGAAACGCGAACTTGGTTTGCCGATGATTGGTGTGGTTCCCGCGGTGGAACGCTCGACGCTTATCAAGAATTTGGAAGACCCGAAGAGTGAGATTTCCGAGGCCTATCTCTCCATCAACACCGCTTTGTCGTTCCTGACCAATCATGGTATCCCCAAAACCATGATGTTGACCAGCAGCCGCGCGTCGGAGGGTAAATCCGCATCGGCGCACGCTCTGTCGCTTATCCTAGCGCGGCGCGGGTTGAAGGTTGCCTTGATTGACGCCGATATGCGTTCGCCATCAGTGTCGGAACAATGGGCGATGACCAACGATGCAGGCCTGTCGAATGCCTTGTCTGGGCAGGATGACTGGCGCAACCTCATGAAGGCGACGCAGATGGAGACACTCGACCTGTTGCTCACCGGACCTGAGCCGCCGAATGCCGCCGAATTGCTGGCTGGTCCGCGTTTGGAGCAATTGATTGCGCAAATGGGTGAAGTTTACGACCATATCATCATCGATAGCCCGCCAGTTCTGGGCCTTGCCGATGCGCCGTTGATTTCGACGGTGGTGGAGGGCGTGCTCTACGCGGTGGAGGCCAATGGCGTGAAAACCAATGGCATCCGCAGTTGCCTGGAGCGATTGAAAATGGTGAAGGCCAATATCTTTGGCGTCATCCTGACCAAGGTCGATACCAACAGCGGTTCGGGCTACGGCTATGGGTATGGCTACGGCTATGGCTATGGCAAGGGCAGCACCGGCTTCAACTATGGCAAGAAAGACTAGGTCTTGGCCTGGGGGATGAAACCGAAACTGGCCGCCGCCGTCCTGCTGGGCGGGGTGGCCACGGTTTTCAGCTTTCTGGATAGCGCGGGGCAGGCGTTGTCCGATTCCGCGCCAGCGATGGCGGCGAAGTTCGACGCGAACAACGAAGTCGCTAACCAGCGCCTGATCACGTTGCTGCTAAAGCAATTCGAAGATCCAAAGTCCTTGGCCGAGGCGGCGCGGGTCACGCAACACACCGCACGGACGGCGCCCGGCCTTGCCCCCGTCCTGCGGAACTATGCGTTGTTGGTTGAGGCCAAGCAGCTGAAAGGCGACGTCCCCGCATTGATGCAACTGGCGGCGGCGTTTTCCAAACGCGACTTGCCCACACAATTGTGGCTGATCGAACAACGCGCTGCGAGCGGCGATATCGACGGCACCTTGGCCTATTACGACACCGCAATGCAAACCAATCCAGAGGTGCGGGCGATCCTTTACCCCGTGCTGGGCCGCGCGGTCTCGGACCCCGATCTCACAGGGCCGATTGCCGAAATGCTGCGCAAAAATCCGGTGTGGGCCCCCGGATTCTATCGCAGTTTTGCAGAAGATAAAGAGGCCCTACCCAATTTTCCCGCGTTGATGACGGCGCTGGGCGATGATGCCATGCGGCTGATCCCCAAAAGCGCGCGGGTCGCGGCGGCGCTGGCGCTGATGGATGCGGGGCAGTTGGAGGCGGCGGAGACCGTTGCCCTATTCGGTATGGACGCGGGCAATTTGTCCGACTTCTCCAATGGAAAGGGCCGTGCCTTGCCGCCCTTTGGTTGGGAATTGGTGCGGTCGGGCACGGTATCGGCCGACGTTGCCGATGACAACAGCCTGATAGTCGAGGCTGGACGCGGCGCGGGCGGCGTGGCGGCAAAGCGGCTTGTCCGATTGCAGAATGGGTCGTTCATGATCACCGGCACGATGACCGCGAAAGGCGCGACATTGGAGCAACTGCCGCGCCTGCATCTGGCGTGTCGCGGGCGTAAGCAAGACAATGTCATCGTGCTGCCAAAGGCGGCAGGGCAGGGGACGTTTAGCTTTGTGCAAAGCGTAACGATGCCGCAATGTCCGTTTGTGGAGATCAGCATCCGCCTGCCCGGCAACTTCGTCGATGCGCCGATTACGGCACAAATCACCGCGTTGGGGATGCAATAATGGGTATGTCGCGCACACAACAAGGGGCACATGCGGCGGCGGCGAATGCCGCCGGATGGCTGCTCATTGCGCTGCTCGTGCTGGCCTTCACTCTCGGTGGCGGAGCGCGGGGCGATGTAAATTCCGTTGCTGTGCTGCGCCCCTTGGCCATGTTTGCGGGTTTCATCGGGCTGGCCTTGTTGGCGCGGGTTAATGCGCGCGGCATGTCGCCCTTATTCGCCGTGGCTGCTATGGCATTGGCGTGGATTGGGGCGCAGCTTATCCCATTACCGCCCTCCATCATCGCTGCTTTGCCGGGGCAAGAGCCCTATGTCGCGGCCTCTGCAGCGATGGCGGTGGCGGATGCGTGGCGTCCCCTAAGCGTGGTCCCGTCGCAGACCAGCAACGCCTTTTACGCCGCGTTTGTGCCCGTAGCGGCACTGATCCTGTTCGCGGGGACGCATGGCCATTTCCGGCGCATGGCTATGGCGGGTGTCGTGTTATTCGGCCTCATATCGGCGCTCATTGGCCTTATGCAATTGGGCGTAGGCAATGACAGCCCGCTGTATTTCTACACTATCACCAATGAAGGCTCGCCTGTCGGCCTGTTCGCCAATCGCAACCATCAGGGGATGTTGATGGCGTGTATGCCGCCGCTGCTCGCCTATTTGGTCGTGACGCGGCCCAAGATGGGGAGCCTACCTTGGCTCGCTGTGGGCCTTTGGATTTTGATGGCGATTTTCGTTCTCGCATTGGGATCTCGCGGCGGGCTTATCCTGTTTGTCGCATCATCGGCGGCGGTGTTCGTGATGTTGCCGTCTGAAGTGCGTCAGGCGTTACCGGGGCCGCGCGCATTGCGGGGCAAGATGCATTATGTATATCCGGTCATTGTGGCAGGAGGCTTCGCCGCGTTCGTGACCTTGGCAAGCCGCACCCTCGCGTGGCAACGGTTGATGGAATCGGATGAGCAATCCGACCTGCGCGGGGACATCATCACGCCGGTATCGCAGATGATGTCCGATTTCTTCCCCACCGGCGCGGGCGGCGGGACGTTCCCCTATGTCTTCTATCGCTACGAACCGACCGAGATGTTGGGCCAAGCCTACGTCAACCATGTCCACAATGACTATTTGGAGATGGTGTTTGAATATGGCCTGCCCGGCGTAGCGATTGCCGCCTTTGCCATTGCGTTGCTGGCCACCGCCGCTTGGGGCGCGTGGCGCGATGGAACCGATGGCGAGGCGATGATGGCCTCGCGCGCGGCGACCGTGGGGCTTGCGGTGTTGTTGGTGGGAAGCGCGGTGGACTATCCCTTGCGAGTGCCCAGTCTAGCGTGCGTCGCGGTGATATTCGCCGCCACATTATTCCGTCGGCGGGTGGTGGACTAAGCGCGCTTAGAAATCCACCTTTTCATAATAAGCGGGCGGCGGGATATTGCCCATGCGTTCGGACAGTAACGGCCGGAACGATGGCCGCGATTTGAACATCGCATACCACGCCCGCGTCTGCTCATGCCCCGCCCAGTCAATGCCGCCAAGGTAATCGGCAACGCTAATCTGCGCGGCGGCGGCGAGGTCCGCCATGCTCATCGTCGCGCCAGCCAGCCAGCTGCGCGTGTCGATCAGGTAATCGATATAATCTAGGTGCGCATTCGCCGCCCGCATCGCTTCACGCAGCACGGTGGCGTCCGGCGGCGCACGGTAGATGACGCGTTTACGCAGCCGCTCCTGCATCAACGGCGCGGTCACATCGATGAAGAACCGCTCATCAAACCACGCCACCAACCGGCGGATTTCGGCGCGATAGAGGCTTGGCCCGTTCATCATCGGCGCGGCCTCAACCGTTTCGTCGATATATTCGCAAATCGCGCGACTGTCGGCAATCTTGATGCCCTTTTCAGGGTCCGTCAGCGCGGGCGTCATCCCCGTTGGGTTGATGTCGAAATACTCGTCGCGCTCTTCCCACGGATATTCCGTGACCAGATTATAGGCAACCGCTTTCTCGCCCAGCAGAAGCCGAACCTTGCGCGAAAACGGGCAGAGCGGGAATTGGTAAAGATGCCACATTGCGCCATCTGTTAAATGGCTTAGCGGCAAAGGGGAAGCACCATTTGCGTGTGAATGCGCAAATGGTGCTCAAATTCCCATGGAATGCGGCGGTGCGTTACTCCGCTGCCTCCAATGCGACTTGGTCAGACAAGGGATGCGCGAGCCGCGTCAGCATTTCTTTGGGACAAATTTGCCAGAATTCACCGCGCCGACGCTCCCAATCCTCAAGGATGGATTTCGCCCAGCTGCTGTCCGTAGCCTCCGCGTGGGCCTCCACCATGCCGCGCAATTTGGCCTCCCAATAGGCGGAGTCCAATCGGTTCCACACGATGTTTTCGGGGTTGGCGTATTTGGCGAAGTCGCCCTCGGTGTCCAAAATGAATGCCATGCCGCCGGTCATGCCTGCGCCAAAGTTGCTACCCACGGTGCCAAGGATGACCGCGACGCCGCCGGTCATATATTCGCATCCGTTGGCGCCGCATCCTTCGATGACGACCTCCGCGCCGCTGTTCCGCACCGCAAACCGCTCACCCGCTTGGCCCGCGGCATAGAGTTGCCCCGACGTCGCGCCATACAGCACGGTGTTGCCGATGATGGAGTTTTTCTGCGTCTCCAAGGGGCTGGACACGGTCGGGCGGACAATGATTTTGCCGCCGGACAGACCTTTACCGACATAGTCATTGGAATCGCCGAACACTTCCAACGTCACCCCTTGGCACAGGAACGCGCCAAGGCTTTGGCCTGCCGACCCGCGCAAGCGGACATGAACATGCCCATCGGACAGCGATTTCATGCCATATTTGGCGGTGATTTCAGCGGACAGGCGCGTCCCCACCGCCCGATGCGTGTTACGCACGGTGTAGGTGAGTTGCATCTTCTCCCGCCGTTCAAACACCGGCTTCGCGTCCAAAATCATTTGCGCGTCAAGGCTATCGGGCACGGCGTTGCGCCATGTGGAAAGGTTGAACCGGCGCTCGCTATCCGGCGCATCAACCTTTGCCAGTATCGGGTTCAGGTCGAGATCGTCGAGATGCTCCGCCCCACGGCTGACTTGGCGCAGCAATTCGGTGCGGCCAATGACGTCGTCCAAGGACCGGAAACCGAGTTGCGCCAAAATCTCGCGCACCTCTTCGGCGATGAAGGTCATCAGGTTGATGACTTTCTCCGGCGTTCCGGTGAACTTCGCACGCAGGCGTTCGTCCTGCACACACACGCCGACGGGGCAGGTATTGCTATGGCATTGGCGGACCATGATGCAGCCCATGGCGACGAGGCTCAACGTGCCGATGCCATATTCCTCTGCGCCCAAAATGGCGGCGATGACAATATCACGGCCGGTTTTCAGGCCGCCTTCCGTGCGCAATTTGACGCGGTGGCGCAGGTTGTTGAGCGTCAACACCTGGTTCGCCTCTGCCAATCCCATTTCCCAAGGCGTACCGGCATATTTGATGCTGGTCTGCGGGGAGGCACCCGTGCCGCCGTTATGGCCGGACACGAGAATGACATCGGCATGCGCCTTTGCCACGCCAGCGGCGATGGTGCCGATACCCGCCGCGCTGACCAACTTCACGCACACCCGCGCGCGCGGGTTGATTTGCTTCAGGTCATAAATCAGCTGCGCCAGATCCTCGATCGAGTAAATATCATGGTGCGGCGGCGGCGAGATTAGCGTTACGCCGAGCGTTGCATGGCGCAATTTGGCGATGAATTCGGTGACCTTGAACCCGGGCAATTGCCCGCCCTCGCCGGGCTTTGCACCCTGTGCCACCTTGATTTCAATTTCTTCGCAGTTACCCAGATATTCGGCGGTGACGCCAAAGCGGCCCGATGCGACTTGCTTGATATTGCTGTTCGCATTGTCGCCGTTTTCGTAGGGTTTGAAGCGGGCGTTATCCTCACCGCCTTCGCCCGACACCGCCTTTGCGCCGATGCGGTTCATGGCGATGGCGAGTGTTTCGTGGGCTTCAGGCGAGAGCGCGCCAAGGCTCATCCCCGGCGTGACGAAGCGTTTGCGGATTTCGGTGATGGCCTCTACCTCGTCAATCGCAATCGGCGTTTTGGCGTAGTTGAACTCCATCAAATCGCGCAAATACACCGGCGGCATCGATTTCACACCGGCGGCAAATTGCAGGTAAGTGGAGTAGCTGTCATTCTGCACCGCGCTTTGCAACAAGTGCATCAGGTTTGCGGAATAGGCGTGCGTTTCGCCGCCATCGCGCTGCTTATAAAAGCCACCGACAGGCAGGCGGGCGACCGCACTGTCATAGGCCGCCTGATGACGTAATTCGGCCGAGTAAGCGAGCGAGTTATACCCTTCGCCCGAAATCTTGTTCGGCATTCCGGGGAACAGGTCATTGACGATGGCGCGCGACAGGCCGACGGCCTCAAAATTATAACCGCCGCGATAGCTGCTTATGACGGCGATGCCCATTTTGGAC
>JBGSSR010000096.1:0-13775 GCA_041736905.1 Sphingomonadaceae bacterium
CGAGGCGCATTTGCGTGAGGCCGAAATTGAGCATAGCGCGCGCCGCCTTGCCGATATTCTCGCCAAGCTGCGGATTGACGAGGACGATAATGGGTTGAGGAGCCGTCACGCGCTGCCTACGTCTTGGCCAACATCCTTTACACGGCCTGCAAAGTCCTCAAAGTCCTTGGCTTCGGTAAAGTCCTTATACACGCTGGCAAAGCGGATATAGGCGACGCTATCCAATTGGGCGAGGCCGTCCATCACCATTTCGCCGATGCGTTTGGATGGGATTTCCGCCTCGCCGCTTGTTTCCAATTGGCGTTGGATGCCAGAGACGAGCTGCGCAATCTGTTCGCGCTCGACATTGCGTTTGCGGCAGGCGAGCGTCACCGACTGTTCGATTTTTGCGCGATCAAAAGGCTCACGTCGGTCGCTTGATTTGACCACGGTAATCTCACGCAATTGGATGCGTTCGAACGTGGTGAACCGCGCTGCGCAGCCTTCGCATTGGCGGCGGCGGCGGATGGACGCGCCGTCCTCAGAAGGGCGGCTGTCCTTAACCTGACTGTTTTCATGGGCGCAGAACGGGCAACGCATGGGGCCTAAATTCCTACGCCCATGGGATTATTTGTTGCGGTTGCGCAAGAAAGCGTAACCCGCGCCCAGCACCGCGCCGCCCAATAGGCCGATAGGCAAGACAATTGCGGCGACCGCGCCAACTGCGGCTCCGCCCAGAACTTTGCTGCCCGTTTCCGTGCCGATTTTGTCACCGGCATAGTCCACCGCGCTGTCCAACACCTCGGTTACATCGGCAATCACCGATTGCACCATGTTTGGCTTGTCCTCGCGGATTTCTTCAAAATCGGGGTTCGGATTGGATTTCTTGCCCATGTTACGCTCCTTGGGGATAGACGGGGAAGCGTGAACATAGCGCCATGGCGCGTTCTTTAACAGCCATTTCGACTTGGCCGTCGCCTTCGTCACCGTTGCGGCTCATGCCGTCGACGACATCGGCAATCATCTTGCCGATTTCGCGGAACTCCTCCGGCCCGAAACCGCGTGTCGTGCCCGCAGGCGTGCCAAGGCGGATGCCGCTGGTCACAAACGGGCTGCGCGTATCGAAGGGGATGCCGTTTTTGTTGCACGTGATGTGCGCACGGTCGAGGCCCTTTTCGGCGGCCTTTCCGGTTACGTCCTTGGGCGTCAAATCGACAAGCATCGAATGGTTGTCGGTGCCGCCCGATACGATGCCAAGGCCAGCGTCCAACAGGCTGTCCGACAAGGCGCGAGCGTTTTCGACGACGCGGTGGGCGTATTCTTTGAAATCGGGTTGTAAGGCTTCCGCAAAGGCGACGGCCTTGGCGGCGATGATGTGCATCAACGGACCACCTTGCAGGCCGGGGAAAATCGCCATGTTGAGGGGCTTGGAGAGCGCCTCATCGTTCCAAAGGATGATGCCCGAACGCGGTCCGCGTAGGCTCTTGTGCGTTGTAGTCGTCACAACATGCGCGTGCGGGATCGGCGAGGGATGCGCGCCGCCGGCGACTAGGCCGCTGATGTGGCTCATATCAACCAGCAGATACGCACCGATTTCGTCGGCAATCGCGCGGAATGCCTGCCAATCCCACACGCGCGAATAGGCCGTGCCGCCCGCGATGATGAGTTTTGGGCGATGGGTGAGGGCGAGGTCGCGCACCTGATCCATGTCGATTTGATGGTCGCTTTCACGCACGCCATAAGCAATGGGGTTGAACCATTTGCCGCTCATGTTGACCGGCGAACCGTGGGTCAAATGGCCACCAGAGTTGAGGTCCAGCCCCATGAAGCTGTCGCCGGGTTGCAGGAGGGCAAGGAACACCGCCTGGTTCATCTGGCTGCCCGAATTGGGCTGCACGTTGGCGAAATTGCACCCGAACAATTGCTTGGCGCGCTCAATGGCGAGGGTTTCCACCACATCGGCATATTCGCACCCGCCATAGTAACGCTTGCCGGGGTAGCCCTCCGCATATTTGTTGGTAAACACACTGCCCGCAGCCTCCAGCACCGCTTTCGATGCGATATTTTCCGACGCGATCAGTTCAATCGTGTCGCGTTGGCGGGTCAATTCGCCCTGAATCGCGGCGAAGACTTCGGCGTCTTTGGTGGCCAAATCTTGGTCCCAAAATCCGGGGGAGACAGTGGATGTGAGCGTGGTCATAGGGCGGTTCCTTTACGCAGAGTTCGTTAGTTTTGCGACGCGGCCTGTATGGCGGCCGCCACCAAATTCTGTGCCTAAAAAGGCGTCAAGGCACGCCTTTGCCATATCAACACCGGTCAGGCGTGCGCCCATGGCGATGACATTGGCGTCGTTATGTTCGCGGGCGAGCGCTGCGGAGAGCGGCTCTCCAACCAGCGCGCATCGGCAGGCAGGGTTGCGGTTGACCGCGATGGAAATGCCTATCCCCGACCCGCACAGGGCAACGCCGCGCTCCACTGTGCCATCGGCAACGACGCTCGCGAGTTTATACCCGAAATCGGGGTAATCGACGCGGTCCTCAGTCATCGGGCCAAGGTCGGCGACTTCATGACCGCATGCGATGAGATATTCGGCCAATTCGGCCTTGAGCGCGACGGCGGCATGATCGGATGCGATGGCGATTCTCATGAGGCAATGTCCTGTAACGCGCGCAACGATTCGGCGTATTGGCCCGAATTGCGCGGCCCATTACGCCCTTAATGCGCGCTCCATATCCGCCGCAGCCGCAAACGTCCAGCAGTCGATAGGGCATATCCACGAAAATCGGGCTACGAAGGTCATATGTCAATTGTGGTAAATTGCACGCCAATGTCTCCATTTTGGGCCTTTATTAACCTGTCACCATTAGGGGTGCATGGGTGTTTATGACGATTCAATCCCTGCCATCGAAATGGCGATCGCTTTATGGTGCGCGGCAAATAGCGGTATTTGTGGCGCTTTTCCTATGTTTATTGGTCGCCGTGGGCGGGGCAATTGCCTATCAGGTGCAAACCAGCAGCAGCGGTACAGGGCCGGTGGTGAAGACGTATCCGTCCACTTTGACGGCAACGCATAGCTATACGGGCGCCAGCACGACGGTGTTTGCCGCGTCTACGACACTTGCCGGTTTGGGCAACCCATCGTCCACTTATTACGCGCCCGCCATCGCAACCACCACCAACGCGACCGAGTTGGACGTCAGCGCCAACGGCTGCGTCAATAAGACGTTCCGGTGTTCCAACCGCGGGACGCTTACGATTACCTTTAACAAGCCTGTGACCAATCCGGTGCTGCATCTGTCCGGCATGGGTGGCAACACGGGCGGGACGCAGTCAATGTATCATGCCTCGCTCAATTTGACGAGTTGGACAGCGACCGGCACGCCGACATTGACGCGGGTTGGCGGCAACACCAATTTCACCGTAACTGGCAGCGAAATTCGCTCCACCACGATCAACGGCGGCACCAATTGCCAAGTTGCCACCAATGCGGGTTGCGGCAGCGTGCGGATCAACGGCACCGTGACCTCCGTCACTTTCCGCATCGATTTGTTAATGGGCGGCACGGGGCCGAACCCCAAGGCTTCTGCGGTGGAGGGCATCACCTACACCGTCACCGTTGATGAAGATTTCGGAGATGCACCCGCCGCCTATCAAGCCTCCCCCGTTGCCAGCCACGTTGTCGGCGGCGTTTATATGGGGGCCAGTGTCACCGCGGATAACACCACCACCGTAAACGGCAACCCGCAGGGGACGAGCCCGATTGCCAATGCAACGGCGAGCAGCGATGGCGGCGATGATGGCGTGACCTTCCCCATCTTAACGCGCGGCGTGGCACGAACAATCGACGTGGCGGTGACTGGCACGGGTGGCCGTTTGCAAGGCTGGATCGATTGGGGCGCGGATAACAGCTTTACCACCGCAGGTGATCAGATTGCGACCAATGTCATTGATGGCGGCGCGGGCGACGCCGATGGCGTGGCAAATGGCATAATCCGGTTGAATGTCACTGCTCCGGCTGGAACCACGCAAGTTACCACGCGCGCGCGGTTCCGCTATTCGACCACCGCTAGCCTTGGCATTAACGGCGCGGCATCGGATGGTGAGGTTGAGGATTACCAAGTCATCGTTTACCCGCAACGCAACGACTTGTCGCTGGCCAAGACGGTGAGCAACCCGTCTCCCGCACCGGGCAGCACGCTCAGCTACACCTTAAATCTAAACAGCGCGGCATTAAGCACCACATCAAACACGCCGACCGTTGTCACAGTGCAAGACACTTTGCCCGCCGGCTTTACGTTCACCAGCGTCGCATCGGGTGGCACAGGAACCTATGATAGCGGCACCGGCATTTGGACTGTTGGCACATTATCCCCCGGAAGTTCTGCCAGCATTACAATCAACGGCACGGCGACCGGCAGCGCATCCACCACGGTGACCAATATCGCCCAAGTACGCAGCAGTACGATTACCGACCCCGATTCAACGCCCAACAATGGCGTCACGACTGAAGATGATTATGCGACCGTGGCGTTTACCACGTCTGCCGTCTTCAATTGCCCCACGGGCAACACTTCGACGGGTTCCGGCTTTGCGACCGGCGGAACAGGGCTTTATCAAGACCAGATTTTCTGGCTCGATTGGGCGTGCGGCGGCGTGACCAATTATCCGGCAGGTTCGATCATCAACAAAAGCTGGGACGCGGGCGATGGCTTGGTCATTACGGGGCAAGTGACCAACATCACCTTTGCCATGCAACAATATATCACCGGCACGTTTGGTGGCGACCAATTGGATAACATGTACCCCGGCGTAAACCCCATCGGCCTGCGCGGCGTGACGGATGGTCAGGATCCCCAATTCCGTGTGGTTTATTCCGCGACGTTAAACGGTGTGTCAGTGCCGCTAAACTATGTAGTCGCCGATGCCGAAAGCTCGGATAATGATGAATCTTTAAGCGGGACAACAAGTGGCACAAATTGGACATTGTTGGAATCGCAGGGGGTTTTGACGACCACCCTCACTGGCAACAGTTTTACCATGTCAGACAACGCGGGCGCAGGCGTTGGTTCCGCGATCGTCTCTACCACAGGCAGCACAGTGCAAATCGACGCCACAATCAACCAAGGCGGCCTGCAAGCTATGGCCTTTGGTGTGTGGACGCCGTTCGACTTCTCCGACGCGCCGCTCACCGGCACCAGCTATGGCAGCGCGAACCACCGCACGATTGGCAACTATATCCTAGGGGCCAGCGTGACAACGGAGGCCGCCGCTTATAACAGCCCGAATGCCAGCGGTGATGTTGATAACGGCATTGTCACCACCACCAACCTCATCCGCGGCCAAGCCAGCACGATCGATGTCAATGTGCAGGGACGCGGCTATCTGTCCGGCTGGATTGATTTCAATGACGATGGCGATTGGGCCGATGCGGGCGAGAAAATAGCGACCGACCTGCGCGATGGCGGGGCGGGGGATTTGGATGGGGCCATCAATGGCGTGATCCAGTTTCAGGTGACATCTCCGCTCACCGCCGCGACAACGCCGACGATTGCTCGGCTGCGCTATTCTTCCCGCACCAGCGCGCCGAGCAGCGGCCTGTGGGGTTTTGGCGAAGTTGAGGACTATGAAGTCACCATCTTAAACGCCGAACTTTCCTTGGCAAAGACCAGCATTGTGGTGTCTGACCCTATAAACGGGACCAACAACCCCAAACGGTTGCCCGGTGCGACTGTCCGCTATTGCATATTGACGACGAACACGGGCACCGTGACGGCGGAAAATATTGAGGCGGAGGATACTCTGCCGACAAATGTGACTTTCATTCCCGGCACCATGCGCACGGGGACGACATGTGCGGGGGCAGTGGATGTGGAGGATGCTAACAACACGGGCGCTGATGATAGCAACCCGTTCGGCATGAGCACGGACACCTATATTGTCAGGGGCTTTGCGCCGACATTGGCCGCGAACGGAACTTTCGCCATGGTGTTCGACGTGTTGGTCGCGCCCGCGCCTGCGCCCTAGGGTCAGGACCCATTAAATTCGCCGTCGAGGTTTGAGGCTATTTGGCCTCTGGCTAGGCGGAACGGCGCGGGAATATGTCGATATTTCAAGACTTCCCAACGAAGCTAGTGGCCAAATGGGTCAAATCCTGCGGACACCAAAATGGCTTCCATCTCGTGCCATTTGGACCTAGGAATGTGAATAACACGTCCCGTCGGCCCAAATAACTCGATATGTTCGCCATTTTGGTGCCTCGACGGCGAATTTAATGGGTCCTGACCCTAAGGGACATATTGCCCTTATTTGGCGAACGGGTGTAACCAAAATGCGTCGTGGAACGAATAATGGAACGGAGTGTTTAAAATGCTCCATTCTATTGGAAAAACGAGGTGTTTATGGCGTTTTCGAGACGATCCTTTCTTATGTCCTTTGGCGTGATGGCCGCTGGCGGAGTTTCTATGCTCGCCGCGTGTTCGGACGAAGCCATTGCGAAAACCAAATTTCGCGTCACCAAAACCGATGCACAATGGAAGGCGCAACTAACCCCGCGCCAATATCGTGTGCTTCGTCAAGAGCATACCGAAACGCCACGCAGCAGCGCGCTGAACAACGAAAAGCGTAAAGGCGTGTATTCGTGCGCCGGATGCAACAACCAACTGTATTCGTCCGCGCATAAATATGAAAGTGGCACCGGTTGGCCGAGCTTTTATCAACCGATTGATAAAGGAGCCGTGGGGCGGAAGGCGGATTATGGCCTGCACATCCCCCGCACCGAAATCCATTGCGCCGATTGCGGCGGGCATTTGGGCCACGTCTTTGATGATGGACCAAAGCCCACCGGCCTGCGCTATTGCATGAATGGCGATGCGATGCTGTTTACGCCAGCGTAATTTAGTCGCGCTTAATCCGGTGTTCGCCCTTAATCCGGCGGACCGTGCCGCTGCTTGAGCGCATGACGATGCTTTCCGTCGTCATAATGCCGTCGCGGCGGATTTTTACGCCTTCTAGCAAGCTGCCATCGGTCACGCCGGTGGCGGCAAAGATGCAATCGCCCTTGGCCAAATCGGTCAGGTCGTAAATCCGGTCGAGGTCGTCAATCCCCCATTTGCGCGCGCGGGCGCGTTCGTCGTCGTTGCGGAAAAGAAGTTTGCCCTTGAACTGCCCCCCGACGCAGCGAAGCGCCGCCGCGGCCAGCACGCCTTCTGGTGCGCCGCCGCTGCCCATGTACATGTCGATGGTGGTGTCGGGGTTGGTGACTGCAATCACACCCGCTACGTCGCCATCGGGGATAAGATATACGCCGCAGCCGATTTCGCGCAGCTCGGCGATAATCTTATCATGTCGCGGACGGTCGAGCACACAGACGATAATATCAGCCGGCGCCACGCCCTTCGCTTTGGCCACGGCCTCAACATTTTCGCGCACGGATTTATTAAGGTCGATGATATTGGGCGGATAGCCGGGGCCAACCGCCAATTTGTCCATATACACATCGGGTGCGTTGAGGAGGCATCCTTCCTCCGCCGCCGCCAAAACGGCGAGTGCATCGGGACCAGCCTTCGCCGTGATGGTCGTGCCTTCCAACGGGTCCAGCGCGATGTCGATTTTCGGCCCTTTACCCGGCGCGCCGCCAACCTTTTCGCCGATGTAGAGCATCGGGGCCTCGTCGCGTTCGCCTTCACCGATGACCACAGTGCCGTCCATATACAGGCCGTCAAATGCCAACCGCATTGCCTCAACCGCCGCGTGATCCGCCGCTTTTTCATCGCCGCGACCGATAAGTTTGGACGCTGCAATCGCCGCCGCCTCGGTCACTCGCACCATTTCAAGGACAAGAACGCGGTCGAGTTGGTTGCTGTGGTCGGTCATGAAACAATACTCCCTGTGGGTGGCCTTTTGGCCTTATCGGTCCGGCATAAGCCGCCAATGTTACAATGTCGAGGTTATGGGTCGAGCGCGCGCGCTTAATTGCCCAAAATCCGCATCACCATCGGCTCACTGCGCAAAGTGGGGGAGGCGGAGAGCGCCTCAATCGCCGCGTTGACGCACCGTTCCTCACCTTCGTGCGTAACAATGGAGATCATCGCCTGATCATCGGCGTCCTCCTCCATCTGTAGAAGCGATTCGATGGAGACATTGGCATCGCGCATCGCGGCGGCAATTTCGGCGAGCACGCCGGGGCGGTCCACTACGTCGAACCGCATATAAGTGCGGCTGCGGCGGTGGCCGGTATCGGCAGGCGGCAAAGCGGCGAGTTCGGCAACGGGCATGGCGAACGCTGGGCCAGCTTCGCCGCGCGCAATATCGATCAAGTCGGCGACCACGGCGCTGGCGGTTGGCCCATCGCCTGCGCCTGCGCCTTGGAAAAGAAGTCGCCCGCAATGGTTGCCCTCCACCACCACCGCGTTGGTCGGGCCGGTGACATAGGCCAATGGGTGCGATTTGGGAACCAGATAGGGGCGAACCCGTTGCATCAACGCGCCATTTTCCATTTCGGCAAGACCTATAAGCCGAATGCGATAGCCCAATTTATCGGCCTGCGCGATGTCGGCGGCCATGAGTTTGCTAATCCCTTGGCACACGACATTCTTAAAATCGACCTGTGCGCCAAACGCCAGGCTGGCGAGGATGGCGAGTTTGTGCGCGGCGTCCACGCCCTCCACATCGAACGTCGGGTCGGCCTCGGCAAAGCCCTTAGCCTGTGCTTCGGCCAAGACATCGGCGAAGCTGCGCCCGTCGGATTCCATGGCGGAGAGGATGTAATTGCACGTGCCGTTGAGGATGCCATAAACGCGGTTCACCTGGTTCGCCGCCGCGCCATCGCGTAGGCCCTTAATCGCCGGAATGCCGCCCGCAACCGCAGCCTCAAATTTCAGTGCCAGCGACTGCGCCTCCGCCAAACCGGCGAGTTCGACGCCGTGGTGGGCAATCATCGCCTTGTTCGCGGTGACGAAATGCTTGCCAGCGGAAAGCGATTCGCGCGCCAAAGTTAGGGCAGGGCCATCGGACCCGCCGATCAACTCCACCACGACATCGACGTCCTCATCGGTCGCAAACGCGCCCATGTCGTCGGCCCAGCGATAGGCGGTGAGCTCCACGCCGCGATCCTTGCTACGGTCCCGTGCGGTCACGGCAACGATCTCAATCGGACGGCCAGCACGGCGGGCAATCAGGTCGCCATTTTCGTTGAGCAAGCGGATGACCCCCGCGCCCACGGTTCCCAATCCGACCAATGCCAAACGTAGCGGCTGTCCCATCGCCCTAATTCCTCAAATTGCGGTTATGCGCCGCGCCTTAAGCGAGGATGCGCGCTTTGGCCAGTCAGAAAGGGATGGAAATTTGCGTAAATCGGCCCAATAGCGACCGATTGTTACCGAATACGGCGAGTGCGCGGGCAGGCCCCCAACGCCTGACGCACATATTGGTAATCCGCATCGGCTTTCACATTGGCGGCCTGTGTCTTGCTGACCAAGGATTCGACGGGCAATCGGGCGGGAAGGGTGCCGCAGGCGAGGCGATACCAAAGCAAGCTATCCTTATCCGGCGCGCGGGCCTGCGTACTCACGACCTCGCCCAGCGATACATTCCACAGGGGCGCTTGGCCGGATTTGCTGGTCACATTCATGGAAACGGGCGCGCCGCCCTGCGTTTCAAGGAAGATTTGCGTTTCGCCTTCCCCAGCAATGGTGCCAGGGAAATGGAACGCCTGACCCACGCCGGTGATGGCTGGTGGGGCGTTAATGGCCACTGCCTCCCGCGTGGCCTTACGAATCAACGCGTCGTTGGCGGCGCTGAAACCAACCACCGAATCGGGCAGGACGGGTTGCAAAAGCGTTGGCCGCCCCGCGACTGGACGGGCAAAAACAAATATCCGTTGCCCCTTAATCTTTGGCGCACGGCCCTTGGCATCGGCGGGCAAATCGATAAGGAATTGCACCTCGCCCGGAACGCCGCCGGAGCCGCGCAAAAGTGTGTTGACGGTGGCATTCACCAACACCCGCGCCGAATCAGGACGAAGGCCGGGGGCATCCTCCCGGTCTATGGCGGTCGTTTTACCAACTGTTACATCGACGATGATGGGACTTATCAACACCAAATCGGCAGCATCGGCGAAGGTAATCGCGGGCGCATCCTGAACCGCTGCCGACCCGCCGCCGCCGCTGATGGAGGGCATCGACATGCCGCATCCGCTGACCGAAATCGCCAAAATGGCGGCGGTGCCTATTGCGTATAGTGAACCGCCAAAACGCGATGAATTGGGGCGGAAAAAGGGCAGAATACGGGACATTTATGGTTCCTTCGCGCGAATGTGGTTAATCGCTATCGCGTCCGCTTTTAAGCACGGATGAACGGATGCAAAAGCCCTTTCACAAATCATGTGCAAAACAAGGGATTAAATGATATAAAATACCATGAAAGGCACCCTGTTGGCCCTTTTGCATCACGGCCCGCATAGCTTTTCAGTTCGCAAAAACGGCATCGGTGCCAAAACTAGTGTTGCACGGATGCAACGATGCCGTTAGACGAAAGTGGAATCTGTCTTAGGAATAACGGCCCGCAAAGGGCGATTCTAAGGCAGGCTACGGCAAGGGTCGCTCCGCCTCCCGTGCTGTCAGTCGTAACTAGATGCAAGTTAGGAGTGTCGTTTCTGAATGGCATATGCAGATCAAAAAGCGGGCGGAAACCGGTTCGCCTCCATACTCCTCGTCGTGCTTCTTCACATTGGTATGCTCTTCGGGGCAGTGGTCGCTTTCAATTATGAAGCGATCAGGGACGAAATCGTGAAAACGACCGTCATTAACGTCGAAGAAGAAGTACCTGAAGACGAGCCACCACCACCACCCGATCCTGACACGCCACCGCCTCCGCCGGACGTTTACGTTCCGCCTGCGGTGATTAATACCCCGTCGCCGGTGCAAATCAAAACGACCAATGAGATCACGCCTCCAGTGATTTCGCCCTGCCCTGGCGGTCAAGCCAGAAACGCTAATGGTGTTTGCGTTGAGGTTCCGCCTGCGGATACCTTCTGCCAAAGCTTGGGACGTAATATCCCTGCTAATGCGCAATGCCCAGCGGTTCAGGAATGCGCCAACGGTAGCCCTGCGCCCGGCAACAACATCAATAACTGCGCTGAGCGTCAGCCCAAGCCGTGTCCCGCTGGTTCGGTCAAGTCCACCGTTGCTTGGAATGAGCAGTGCGTGAAGGCCGGCGAAAGCCGTGCGCTTCAAGCTCAGGGTAACCCCGGTAACTGGGTGCCTCAATCGGCCTACCCACGTGGTCCATTGCGCGACGGTATCGAGGGAACTGTTGGTTTCACTCTGTCCGTTGGTCCTGATGGTCGTCCCACCAATTGCTCGGTGACTTCGTCGAGCGGTAACGGTGAATTGGACAGCGCGGCGTGCAGCAACTTGATGAAGCGTGCCAAGTTCAAGCCGAAGTTGGAGAACGGTCAGGCCGTATCTGCATCTTACTCGAACCGCGTACGTTGGGTCATTCCGAAATAAGCTATGGGAAGGCGCAGCGATGTTGCGCCTTCCTAAAGCTCACCTAATTTTTTGCATTTTATTTCAAGTTTTCTGAGAGGAAAGTAAACCATGTCATTTGAACTTCTGATTGCGGCCGAAGCAGCCGCCTCGAAAAACAAATTCGGTCTCATTGAGGCATTGAACGAAGGCGGCGCCATTTCGTGGGGCATTTTCGTTGTGATGGTCATCATGTCCATCGGCTCGTTCTACATCTTGTTCACCAAATTGCTTGAGCAAAACAAGGTGATGAAGGATGCCAACAATATGAAGGCAAACTTCTGGAAAGCCGGCGGCCTGAAAGAAGGCGCAGCGAAGTTGGACAAGAACGGCGCATACCGCCAAATCGTTGACGATGGTCTTTCGGCCATGGAAAACCACGGTAAATTGACCGACCCCACCGAAGCGCATGATTACTTGCACGGTTCGTTGGAGCGTTCGGAAACGTCGATTATGACCCAACTGAACAAAGGCCTGCCTTTCCTCGCAACCGTGGGTGCAACGGCTCCGTTCGTCGGTCTGCTTGGTACGGTTATCGGTATTTACTCGGCACTGATTAAAATCGGTATTGCCGGTCAGGCATCGATTGACGCCGTTGCCGGTCCCGTTGGTGAGGCCCTCATCATGACCGCCATTGGTCTGTTCGTGGCTGTGCCTGCGGTTATCGCATACAACTGGTTGCAATCGCGTAACAAGAACATCCAAGCTGACCTGAACCAATTCGCTAATGACGTTTTGGGTTACATGGCCTCGGGTGGTTCGGTTAAGCCTGCGGTTTCTGTCGTTGCTGCAAAACCTGCTGCGACCACGGCGGCTAAGCCTGCTGCTCCTGCTGCGGCACCGTTGAAGAAGTAATTCCTCTCAATGATGAGGCCGGACTGAAAACCGGTCCGGCCTCATCCTTTCCCGCCGTTTGGCAGGATGCCGTATTGAGACAATTTGTTGAACCGAACGGGCATGCCCAATGGTTCAACGCCAAAGAGAGGATTTGAGTTATGGCAATTAGTTCTGGTGGGGGTTCAGATGGCCCCATGTCAGAAATCAACACAACGCCGCTCGTCGACGTTATGTTGGTTTTGCTCATCATCTTTCTGATCGCAATTCCCGTGGTTATTCAAACCGTGGACCTTGATTTGCCCGTGGTGAAATACGAGCCAACCGAAAGCAAGAACTCCAACATCTTGCTGGCCGTGACCACAACCGACCCCGCCGGACTTGATCCCGGCGAGCCCGGCTATGCGGGTGCATTTCAGGGCGGTGAATGCCGCGTGTATGTCAATACAAAGGCTTACGATCGTGAAGGCCTTTTGAAATATGCGACAGATAAGTTGAAAAACGAAATCGATGCCTTGGGTGGTATTGAGGCAGTGGAAAGCGGCCAAGTGCCACTGGAAGATTTGCCAGAAGCCCATATTCGCGGTGACGTGAACACGCCTTACCGCTGCATTGGTGCAACCATTTTCGCTATTCAAAGCGCCGGTTTCACCAAAATCGGTTTCGTATCGTCGCCCATTGATCTGAACACTCAGGTCAAGTGAGCCGTTGAACAGGAGTAAAGTATCATGGCAATGAGCGGCGGCAAAGATGATGGCAGCCCGATGATGGATATGAACACGACGCCGTTGATCGACGTCATGCTCGTCCTCCTCATCATGTTCATCATTACCATTCCCCCCATTACCCACGCGGTCAAAATCGACCTTCCTGTGGCCTCTCCGCCCCAAGATGGCCCAGTTATTGACCCTGTGATCAACAAATTGAACGTGATGGATACCGGCGAAATCTACTGGAACGGCGAGCCTTATTCGCTGCAACAAGTAGCATCGGCAATGCAAGCAATGGCAAGCATGGCGGATGAACCGGAATTGCAATTCCAGCCCACGGGCAACGCGCCTTACCTCGTTGTGGACGAAGTCCTTGCCGAGGTGAAGAAAGCGAAGATTACGAAATTTGGCTTTGTCGGCAATGAATCCTATCCTGGATTTGCCAAGGCGAAGGCTGACTTTAAATAAGCTTGCATTCGGTTGAATTACGTTAAGGCCCGACCCAGCGATGGTGTCGGGCCTTTTTGTGTCGTGCGTCCACCGACATCCAACACGAATCTGATCTGCGCGTGCCGCTGAGGTGCTCAACCGCATAGGACTTGAGTAACCCGCAACCGCCGTGATAGGGCGGGGCATGACTCAAACGCTTGCGCCCTTATCATCGGCCACCGCCGCCTTGTCCGAGGCAGATGCCGACATGCTGCTCCGCGACATCGGGCAACGCGCC
>JBGSSR010000109.1:0-6126 GCA_041736905.1 Sphingomonadaceae bacterium
TAAGAGCAGCCCGCATGCTCGGCCAAGCGGATGTGGTGTGGCATGAGGCGGCGTGCCCGCCCGAAATCCTCACCCGCGCCCGTGCCGACGCCGTGCGGATGGTGGTGGACGCGGAGACGCCAGCACCCGATACGGAAGCACCGCGCCGACCATGTCCCAACCCCTGCCCCACTCCGTTATCCGAACCGTGCCCATGCCCCCACCAAGGTATAATTGTGCACCTAACCGGCCCGTGTTAGCGCAACGGGCAGGATAGGATGCCCGCCGCATTCAAACAGCCTAAACCCGCTTTTGCATAGCTATGCAGCTATTGCGAACTGTTATCAAAGATAGTTGGTAAAGCGCGGTTTTGGCTGTTGATAAATGCGGCAATTGCGCGTAGGGCGGCCCTGTCATTTTTCACGGCGACTCCCGTTCGTTCGGGGCGCAACACTCGTTCGGCGGGCACCGCTCGCGCCGGACCCTTACAAGGGATTAGACGACATGGCCCGTAACAAAATCGCACTCATCGGCTCCGGCATGATTGGCGGCACGCTCGCCCACCTCGCCGCAAAGAAGGAATTGGGCGACATCGTCCTATTCGACATTGCCGAGGGTATGCCGCAGGGTAAGGCGCTCGACCTGTCGCAATGCGGTCCGGTTGAGGGCTTTGACGCGAAAATCACCGGTACCAACGATTACGCCGACCTCGCCGGTTCGCAAGTCGTCATCGTCACTGCCGGTGTCCCGCGTAAGCCCGGCATGAGCCGCGATGACTTGCTCGGCATCAACCTGTCGGTGATGAAGGCCGTCGGCAAAGGCATTAAGAATCATTGCCCCGACGCATTCGTTATCTGCATCACCAACCCGCTGGATGCGATGGTGTGGGCCTTGCGCGAATTTTCCGGCCTGCCGCGCAGCAAAGTCGTCGGCATGGCGGGCGTTTTGGACAGCGCGCGGTTCGCCACTTTCCTTGCGTGGGAATTTGACGTGTCGGTGAAGGACGTCAACGCCTTCGTCCTTGGCGGCCACGGCGATACGATGGTCCCCGTTACCAACTACACCACCGTTAGCGGCATCCCCGTCGATGACTTGGTGGCCATGGGCAAGTCGAGCAAGGAAGCCATCGACGCCATCGTCCAACGCACGCGCAGCGGCGGCGGCGAAATCGTAGGCCTGCTGAAAACCGGCAGCGCATACTACGCCCCCGCAACATCCGCGATTGCGATGGCGGAGGCGTATCTGGGCGACCAAAAACGCATCCTGCCCTGCGCCGTCTATGTGGACGGTAAGTACGGTTTGGACGGCCTGTATGTCGGCGTCCCCGCCGTCATCGGCGCGAATGGCGTTGAAGAAGTCGTCGAAATCGCATTGAGCGATGAAGCGAAAGCAGGTTTCCAAGTGTCCGTGGACGCGGTGAAAGAATTGCTGGTCGCTTGTAAAGAGATTGATGGTTCCCTTGCTTAACGTGATTTCGGCGATGCGCAGCAATGGCCGCTGCTGGATGTTTGGGGTTCTTAACCCCATAGCGCTTGGCGTGTTGGCAACGGGCGCAGCCGCAGCTATGTTTGGGCCAACCAAAGCAGCGATTGCGGCCGACGCATCACCCCTTGCACCGGCCGAGCAGGAAATGCTGGCCGCTTTGAAGGTGTGCACTGAGGCAACCAGCAAAGACCAAATTTCAATTGGGCCAATGATCGTCGCGGGCTATGAAGACGATAGTGCAGGTCTGTCACCGGCAGAAAAGGCGCGAGGCTATGTCCGTTTTAAACGTCAAAATGACCAAGTCGCCATCATATGGGGCTATCCATCGGATATCAATAAATGGCTATGTATTGTTGATGCTCCGCTCGATGGTTTACAGGGCTATGATCGCGTTCTAACCGTGCTTGAGGGTAATCTTAAAGCTCAACGAATGCCACAGGCGACAAACAATCTTTATTTGTTTACGTCGGCCCCTCATGCATTTGTCGTGTTCCCCACAAAAACAGCCAATGGCCAAAGGGTCCGCATTACCGTTTACGTTCCATAAGCAATCCACATCAATTTCTAGCGACAACAGGCTTTCTAAATGCAGATTCAGAGGCTGCGCACAAGTTAAGGAGCAACTCGAATGTCCATCTTAATCAACAAAAATACGCGTGTCCTTACCCAAGGCATGACCGGTGCGACCGGCACGTTTCACACCGAACAGGCACTGGCTTATGGCACACAAATGGTGGGCGGCGTTACCCCAGGCAAGGGCGGAACGACGCATATCGGCCTGCCCGTGTATAACAGCGTGGCCGAAGGCATGGCCCAAACCGGCGCAGATGCTTCGGTCGTCTATGTGCCGCCCAAATTCGCGGCGGCCTCTATCATCGAGGCCATCGACGCCGAAATGCCTTTGATCGTCTGTATCACTGAGGGCATTCCCGTGCTCGACATGGTGCAGGTGAAACGTAAGCTGCAAGGCTCCAAATCGCGCCTCATCGGCCCGAACTGCCCCGGCGTCTTGACCCCCGGCGAATGCAAAATCGGCATTATGCCCGGCAATATTTTTAAGAAGGGCAGCGTCGGCGTGGTCTCGCGCTCGGGCACTTTGACCTATGAAGCGGTGTTCCAAACCAGCAATATCGGCCTTGGCCAAACCACCGCCGTCGGCATTGGCGGCGACCCCGTCAACGGCACGAACTTCATCGACGTGTTGGAAATGTTCCTCGCCGACGACGCCACCGAATCCATCATCATGATCGGCGAAATCGGCGGCAGCGCGGAAGAAGAAGCGGCGCAATTCCTGCGTGACGAAGCCGCCAAGGGCCGCAAGAAGCCAATGGCTGGCTTCATCGCGGGCCGCACGGCACCTCCGGGCCGCCGCATGGGCCACGCGGGCGCGATCGTCTCCGGCGGTCAAGGCGGCGCAGAGGACAAGATTGCGGCAATGGAGGCCGCGGGCATCCGCGTCTCGCCATCGCCATCGCTTTTGGGCGAAACGCTGCTTGAGGCGTTGAAGGGTTAATTTGATAGGGGAACTTGCGCAATGCGCGGGTTTCCCAACACTCCAAACGGCGCGTATCGCCGCAATGACAGGTGACTCCCCATGGGTTTAGAAGGCATGGATTTCGGCGCAGAACAAGAGCAAGGCCCAAGCTGGCAACGCAAGGGCTGGCCGTTGGACATCAGCGACGACCTGACCGCGTCGATGGACCCGACGCAGATGCAGGTCGCGGTGAAGGCGGCGGCCGAAAAGGCCGGCAAACCCGCCGTATCCGATGCCGATATTGCCAAGGCGGCGGACGATTCCATCCGCGCCATGATGCTGATCCGCACCTATCGCGTGCGCGGGCATCTGGCCGCTGACCTTGACCCCTTGGGCCTTGCCAAGCAGGAAACCCCCGCCGATCTCGACCCCGCCTACCACGGCTTTACCGAGGCGGATATGGACCGCGACGTGTATGTCGGCGGCAATTTGGGGCTGGAATATGTCACCATCCGCAAGTTGGTCGAGGTGTTGCGCCGCAATTATTGCGGGCACTTTGGCCTGGAATATATGCACATCGCGGACGTGGAGGAGCGCCGGTTCCTGCAAGACCGGATGGAGGGGGCGGACAAGCATGTCGAATTTTCCCCCGAAGGCAAAAAGGCCATTTTGGCCAAGGTGATTCAGGGCGAAGGATACGAATCCTTCCTCGGCAAAAAATACGTCGGCACGAAACGCTTCGGCCTAGACGGCGGCGAGGCGATGCTGCCCGCTTTGGAGGCCGTGATTAAATATGGCGGCCAAATGGGCGTCAGCGAAATCGTGTTCGGCATGCCGCACCGTGGCCGCCTTAACGTGTTGGCCAATGTGATGGCCAAGCCATACCGCGTGATCTTCCACGAATTCGCGGGCGGCACCGCCAATCCGCAGGATGTTGGCGGCTCGGGCGATGTGAAATACCACCTTGGTACCTCTTCGGACCGTGAGTTCGACGGGGTGAAGGTGCACCTTAGCCTCGTCCCCAACCCCTCACACTTGGAGGCGGTGAACCCCGTCGTGCTCGGCAAAGTCAACGCGCAACAAATCCTGCGCGGCGATTTTACCAAGCATAAGGAAGTGTTGCCCGTCTTGCTGCACGGTGACGCGGCCTTCGCGGGGCAAGGGATTGTGTGGGAATGCCTCGGCTTCTCCGACATTCGCGGTTATTCGACCGGCGGCTGCATCCATTTCATCGTGAACAACCAAATCGGTTTCACCACCAGCCCGCAATTCGCGCGCTCCTCACCCTATCCATCCGACGTGGCCAAGGGCGTGCAAGCGCCGATTTTCCACGTCAACGGTGATGACCCGGAGGCGGTGACTTTCGCGTGTAAAATTGCGACCGAATTCCGCCAAACCTTTGGCCGTGATGTGGTTATCGACATGTGGTGCTACCGCCGGTTCGGCCACAACGAAGGCGACGAACCGAAATTCACGCAACCCGTCATGTACGACGCGATTGGCAAACATGCGAAGGTCAGCGACGTTTATGGCGCGCGCCTGATGGCTGAGGGCGTGGTGGACAAGGCGTGGATTGACGGCCAACGCGCCGATGTGGACACCATGCTGGAATCCGAATTTGAGGCGGGCAAAAGCTATAAGGCAAATAAGGCCGATTGGTTCGGCGGTCGCTGGAGCGGGCTGAGCGCGCCGGTCGATCCCGAAACCAGCCGCCGCAATTTCGACACCGCAATCGACAAGAAATTGTTCGACTCGCTGGGCCGCACGTTGACGACGGTGCCCGACAGCCTGTCGATGCACAAAACACTTCACCGGATTATCGATGCCAAGCGCAAGATGTTTGAAACCGGCGAAGGCTTCGATTGGGCGACAGGCGAAGCATTGGCGTTCGGCAGCCTGCTGACCGAGGGCTATGGCGTGCGCTTGTCCGGCCAAGACAGCGGGCGCGGGACGTTCAGCCACCGCCACGCAGTCTGGGTGGACCAAAATGGCGGCGAGAATTTCGTGCCGTTGAAACAACTCCCCCATGGCCGTTTTGATGTGCTCGACAGCCCGCTTTCCGAATACGGCGTGTTGGGCTTTGAATATGGCTACGCGCTGGCCGACCCCAAAACACTCGTGCTGTGGGAAGCGCAATTTGGCGACTTTGCCAATGGCGCGCAAATCATGATTGACCAATTCATCGCATCGGGTGAGGCAAAATGGCTGCGCGCCAATGGTCTTGTCATGCTGCTCCCACATGGGATGGAGGGGCAAGGGCCGGAACATAGCTCGGCGCGTCTGGAACGCTTCCTGCAATTGTGTGCGGAGGACAATATTCAGGTGTGCAACATCACGACGCCTGCGAATTACTTCCACATGCTGCGCCGCCAAATGCTGCGCCCCTTCCGTAAACCCATGGTGGTAATGTCGCCCAAATCGCTGCTCCGCCACAAAATGGCGGTGTCAAGCGAGATGGAGTTTTTGGGCGAAAACCATTTCATGCGGATTAAGTCGGACCCGACGCCGCCTACGGATAGGGACGTGCGCCGCGTGGTGCTGTGTTCCGGCAAAGTCGCCTTTGACCTTATCGAAGCACGCGATGCGGCGGGGGACAAGAACACGACAATTATCCGCATTGAGCAACTTTACCCCTTCCCCGGCGACGCGCTGGCCGTCAGGCTCAAACGGATGCCGAATTTGGAAACTGTTGTCTGGGCGCAGGAAGAGGCCGCGAACAACGGCGCATGGTTCTTTGTTGACCGTCGCATTGAAAAATCAATGCAGGAGGCAGGATGCAAGCCCACGCGGCCCATTTACGCGGGACGGAAAGCGGCGGCATCGCCCGCCACGGGCCTCGCATCGCGTCACAAGGCCGAGCAAGAGGCGCTCATCTCAGACGCGCTTGGCCACGCCAATTCGTATTAATTCGATTCTGTAAGGAAAGGCCGCACCATGGCAACCGAAGTCACAGTCCCCGTATTGGGCGAATCCATCACCGAAGCGACCATTGGCCAATGGCTGAAAAAACCGGGCGAGGCGGTCGCGGTCGATGAACCCATCGCCAGCCTTGAGACCGACAAAGTCGCGGTCGAAGTCCCCTCCCCCGTCGCGGGCGTCATGGGCGCCTATGTGGCGCAAGAGGGTGATACGGTGTCCGTCGGCGCGGTGATTGCATTGATTGAGGCGGGCACTGGTGCGGTGGCGGC
>JBGSSR010000141.1:0-13568 GCA_041736905.1 Sphingomonadaceae bacterium
TGGGAAGCGGCGTTGGCCGACCTGACTCCGGCACAAGCGGAGCGGGCAGCGGCGTTGTTCGCCAACCTGACCGCGCAGCGACCCGCGCTGACCCTTGGCGCGCGCACTGTCCGCTTTGATTCCCCCCAAATCATGGGCATCGTCAATTGCACGCCCGACAGCTTTTCGGATGGCGGCAAGCACAACGACCCCGATGCGGCGATAGCTATTGGCGGCACGATGGCGGCTGCGGGCGCGGCAATCCTCGACATAGGCGGCGAATCGACTCGCCCCGGTGCGCCCTTGGTGTGGGAAGGGGATGAGATTGCGCGCATTGAACCCGTCATCCGCGCGTTGGCGGCGGCGGGCCATGCGCTTTCGGTCGATACCCGCAAGGGTGCGGTGATGAGCGCGGCGCTATCCGCTGGCGCGCATATGATAAACGATATTTCGGGGTTGCTCTATGATGATCAAGCCCCCGCCATCGCCGCCGCGTCTGGCGCGCCGGTGTGCATCATGCACGCGCCCAGCCAGTCGAGCGACCCGCATAAGGGCGGGGAATACGCCGACGTGGTGCTGGACGTGTATGATTGGTTGGAGGCGCGGGTGGAGGCTCTCACTGCCCTTGGCATTCCGCGTGCGAAGATTGTGGTCGATCCGGGCATCGGCTTTGGCAAGTCGCTGGCTGATAATCTGACGTTGATGAACAATTTGGCGCTGTTCCACGGCCTTGGTTGCGCGTTGCTCGTCGGGGTGAGTCGGAAGCGGATGATTGGCGCACTGTCCGGCGAGGCCCCCGCTGACGCGCGGTTGGGCGGGTCGTTGCAACTCGCAACGCATGCGATGATGCAGGGCGCGCATATCCTGCGCGTGCATGATGTGGCGGAAACAGTTCAGGCGGCGGCGGTTTTGCGCGGATTGCGCGATGCGGCCCTTACCTGCCGCCCTGTCGACGAAGCCTAGCCGCGCCGGTCGTCCACCACGCGTTCCCACTGCAAGGCGTGGGCGACTATTTGGTCGAGGTCATCGTGTTTTGGCTGCCAGCCGAAGCGGCGCATAATTTCTGCATTGTCGGAAATCAGCAACGCGGGGTCGCCCGCACGGCGGCCTTCGAACACGCGCTCAATTTTGCCATTGGTCACCCGGTCCACGGCGTCCAAAACCTCCAGCACCGAAAACCCATGGCCATAGCCGCAGTTTAATTTGTGCGATGTTTCTGGATCGGCCAGCAAATGTTCGAGCGCCAATACGTGCGCGGCGGCGAGGTCGCTGACATGGATATAATCGCGCACGCCGGTGCCGTCGGGGGTGTCGAAGTCGGTGCCAAACACGCCGACATGCGAGCGTTTGCCCAATGCCGCCTCCACCGCGACCTTGATTAAATGCGTCGCGCCCGCCGTGCTTTGCCCTGTGCGCCCCAATGGGTCCGCGCCCGCGACATTGAAATAGCGCAGCGCGCAGAAATTGAAATCATGCGCAAAGGCGACATCGGTCAGCATCTGCTCGGTCATTAACTTCGACCAGCCATAGGGGTTGATGGGGATTTGCGGGCTGTCTTCGCGCATCGCCGACCCATCGCCCATGCCATATGTGGCGGCGGTGGAAGAGAATATGAAATGTTGCACGCCCGCTTTAACAGCCGAATCGATAAGACTGCGACTATTCGCGGTGTTGTTGTGATAATATTTCAACGGGTCCTCAACCGATTCGGGAACGATAATGGACCCGGCAAAGTGCATGATGGCCACAATGTCATGGTCTTTGAGCGTCCGAATCATCAAATCCGCATTGCCAACATCGCCCTCAACCAATGGCACATCGTCCGGAACTGCGAATCGGAAACCGGTGGTGAGGTTGTCGAATACCACCGGCGACCATCCTGCATCTTTCAACGCCAGAACGGCGTGGCTGCCGATGTAGCCCGCGCCGCCGGTGACGAGGACGTTACGATTTTGGGGAAGTGGGGTCATGGGATATTTCATCCTGCTTGCTGCATGGGCGCAGCTTATCAATCGGCAAGCGCGCGGTTGAGGCAGCCTATAGCAGACCGGCGTTCACAAATGGTGAACTGTGCCCCGCGTCATGCCGCAAAACCCAACATTTCGGCGAATTTTGGCCAAAAAAAACGGCCCCGAAAGGCCGTTTTATAATTCGCTTAAAGCCACAAATTAGGGGCTGGTAGGCAGGTCTTCGTCGTTGCCGTCAAAGGCAACAATGATGGACGCTACGATCAGGCCGAAACCGAGCAAAGCCAAAAAGATGCCTGCACCCTTCAAGTTTTCTTCTTGACCGACTGGCGCAGCATCACGCTGTGCAGAGGCAACCGAGAGGTTTTCGGCACCCGCCAAAACGGGGGTGGCAACAAGGGAGGTGGCGACAGCTGCTGCCGTCAATGTTTTTCCGAAACGCATTAGGATGCTCCTTCAATTCTTATTTTTAATCACACTTGGAAGCGCGATTAGCAAACGATCACCACATTGGCAACCAAAAATCACGATTTTTGCCCAATCTCTTTATGGCGACGCCGATGCGTTAGCATGGATTAGTGAAACGACTATTAACAGAAATTGTTCCATAGACCAAGTCATTTCACCGCTTAAGCAGGGCGACCTATCGAGCTATAGCGCAAATCGGCTGCTTGTGCATCCTGCAAGGTGTAAACATTGCGCAAATCGACCAAGGCATCACCGCGCATCAATTGCTTAACCCGTTTTAGGTCAAGGGCGCGATAGGCGTCCCATTCTGTGACAATGACCACTGCATCGGCATCAATGACTGCGTCATAGGGGTTTTGGCACATGGTGACGGCGGGCATAATTTCGGCGGCGATTCGCATGCCTTCGGGGTCATGTGCCGCAACGGTAGCACCTGCATCCTCCAACGTTTGCACAATGGCGATGGACGGCGCATCGCGCATGTCGTCCGTGTTGGGTTTAAAGGTCAGGCCAAGCAGCGCGACTTTCTTACCCCGCGCATCGCCGCCTAACGCCTTTATGACTTTGCGGCCCATCGCCCGTTTGCGGTTGTCATTGACCTCCACCACGGCGGAGATGATGCGAAGCGGGCTTTCGTAATCCTCGGCTGTTTTTAGCAGGGCCAATGTGTCCTTGGGAAAGCAGCTGCCGCCATAGCCAGGGCCAGCGTGCAGGAATTTGCCGCCGATTCGGTTATCAAGGCCAATGCCGCGCGCCACATCCTGCACATTGCCGCCGACTTTTTCGCACAGGTCCGCAATTTCGTTGATAAAGGTTATCTTCGTCGCAAGGAACGCGTTGGCGGCGTATTTAATTACCTCCGCGCTGCGGCGGCTGGTGAATTGGATGGGTGATTTGTTCAGGAATAGGGGGCGGTAGATGGCCTCCATCACTGGCTTTGCCCAATCGTCTTCAGTTCCCACAACGACGCGGTCGGGGCGTTTGAAGTCGCCGATGGCGGCCCCTTCGCGCAAGAATTCGGGGTTGGAGACGACGGCAAAGCGGACATCGGGGCGGGCGGCGCGGATGATATGCTCCACTTTGTCACCGGTTCCAACAGGGACAGTGGATTTGGTCACGATGACGGTGCCCTCATCCATATGCGCCGCGATTTCCTCGGCAGCAGCATAGACGTAGGACAAGTCCGCATGGCCATCGCCCCGCCGTGAGGGCGTGCCCACCGCGATGAAAACGGCGTCCGCGCCCTTTACCGATGCACCCAAATCGGTGGAGAAGGACAATCGCCCTTCGCGCACATTGCCGCCGACCAGATGGTCAAGGCCAGGCTCGAAAATCGGCATTTCACCGGCGAGCAGGCGCTCAATCTTGCTGGCATCCTTATCGACGCAGATCACATCATGGCCAAAATCGGCAAAGCAAGCGCCGGATACTAGCCCGACATAGCCAGAGCCGATCATCGTGATTTTCATAGCAACAATCCTGAATAGTCCAATGGCAGCGCCCGAAGAGCGTGCCGCATCAATTGATTTGGTTCTTCCTTAGCCTGCGGCTGTCGGCATGGCAAAAGCAGAATGGCGTTGCGTGAAGCATAGCCGCCTAAGCCCTCCTATTTGGTAAATGCGCCAATATTATTACCATAATGAAACAGTTGGCTGTTGCGGCCAAAATGACGCAAACTTGCAAACATTCGCAAAATTGTGCAAAGCAGCACAAAATCTGGGGAGCGTTCATCCTCACAAAACAAGGGCCGCACTATAGCACGCAACCGTTTTGCGCTTTAATGAAGGTAAAGGCTCTTATGGAAAATCAAACTCTTATGCGTGAACGGGCCGTTTCCGTGGCCGACAAACTGGTGCAATGGCCGCGCCTGCATAAGACATTGGTGATGGTGACGATGGATGCGGGCATCATGGTGCTGGCTTCGATTTTGGCACTTTATGTCCGCCTTGGCACGTTTGATATTTTTGGGCCACGGTTGGTCACCATTATCTCCGCATCCTTGGTGATTTTCATCCCTTTGTTCTTCGCCTTGGGCATTTACCGCTCCGTCAATCGCTTCTCCGGCGTGCGTGCCATTATGGAGCTTGGCCGTGCGGTGCTAATTTTTGGCGCGGCATTGGCCCTGTTTTTCGGCGCGAGCCGGATTGAAAGTGTGCCGCGAACGGTCGCCATTATCCTGCCGATACTATTCTTCGTCATGGCATCGGGCGCGCGGGCGGTTATCCGTTATGTGCTGGTCGACATGCTGCGCCGTGTGCGGTTTGACGGGAATCAGAAGCGAGTGTTGATTTACGGCGCAGGGATAGCGGGGCAGCAATTGCTGCAACTGCTGCGCCGTGAACCGAACTTCGATGTCCGTGCCTTTGTCGATGATGACAAGCGGCTGCACCGGCAACGGATTGATGGCCTGCCCGTGTTCTATAACGACGATTTGGAACGGATTATCATCCGTTGGGGGATTAGCGACGTGTTGCTCGCGATTCCTTCGGTCAGCCGCGCGCGCCGCGCCGAAATCGTGGCGGAGTTGCAAAAATATTCGGTGCGAGTCCTGACCCTGCCGCATTTGGGCGCGTTGGTGGATGGCAAGCTGTCCGTCGCCGATTTGCGCGCGATTGCGATTGAGGATTTGCTGGGCCGTGATCCGGTTCAGCCGAATGAATTGCTGATGGGCCGCACGATTGCGGGCAAAACCGTGCTGGTCACCGGCGCGGGTGGCTCCATCGGCAGCGAATTGTGCCGGCAGATTATGGCGGCGCGGCCAGCCAAGCTCATCTTGTCGGAAATGAGCGAATATGCGCTTTATGCCATCGAGCAGGAATTGGCCGAATTGGCGCGGGACAACCACTGGTCGGGCACAGAACTCATCGCCGAAATGGGCAGCCTCATCGACCGGCCCACGGTCCACCGCATGATGCAACGCTGGCGCCCCGACACCGTATACCACGCCGCTGCTTATAAGCATGTGCCGTTGGTCGAATCGAACAGCATCGCGGGCATGCGCAACAATATCTTCTGCACGATGAACACCGCGCTGGAGGCCGAGGCGGTCGGCGTGTCGCACTTCATCCTGATTTCCACAGATAAGGCGGTGCGGCCGACTAACGTCATGGGCGCGTCGAAACGGGTGTGCGAACTGGTCCTGCAAGGATTGGCGGCGCGCAAAACCAAAACGCGCTTTGCCATGGTGCGCTTTGGCAATGTGCTCGGCTCGTCCGGCTCCGTGGTGCCGCGCTTCCAAAAGCAGATTAGCGAGGGCGGGCCGGTAACGCTGACCCACCACGACATTACGCGCTATTTCATGACGATACCGGAGGCCGCGCAGTTGGTTATTCAGGCGGGCGGCATGGCGAAGGGCGGCGAAGTCTACGTCCTCGACATGGGCGAATCGGTGCGCATCATCGATTTGGCGCGCGCGATGATCCGCTTGTCGGGGCTGACCGAGCGCACCGAGGAAGAGCCATCGGGCGACATCGAAATCGTCGAAGTCGGCCTTCGCCCCGGCGAGAAGCTCTATGAAGAACTGCTCATTGGTGAGAACCCGCAACCGACCAGCCATCCGCGCATCATGACCGCGACTGAGCATATGATTGCCTGGCCCGATTTGGAGGATGAATTGGCGGCGATGAAGGCGTGTCTCGACACCGGCAATGATGCCGATGCGCGGGCGCATTTGCGCAAATTGGTGCCAGAATATCAACCACCCGAAGTGGTCAACGCGGCGGTTTCTGCTTAGTCCCCGAAGATCAAATCAAATGCGGCGGCCAATCGTTTGGGCGCAACCGCCATCCAGCTTTTGCGGAGCCAGTGGTCCACCAATTCCCAATCGGTGGTGGCACCAGTCAGCCGCACCCCAATCCACCCGCTCGCGCCGTAATAAGCGGGACGATGGTAGAGGTCCGGATCGGCCTCAATCAATGCTGCCATCTCATCCGCACCGCTGGTTTTCGCGAGCAGGAACACGCCGTCCTCGCCATGATGATTGACCGAGACATAGGCGAAACACTTGCCGCTGCTCTCACTACCCACGCGCCATGCGGGCGCACCGTGCGATTCGCGGAATCGCGTTTCTGGTAGGGCAAGGGCATGGCGGCCCACCTCGGCGATCAGGAATTCGGGGTCGTCGTGGCGCGACACGTAATCGGATAGCGCACGTGGATAAAGCTGATGCTCGGCATAGAGCACCCGCGCCGCCAATGTATCGGCGGTGTCGTCGGGCAGGATGGCGACCTTCGTCTGCGCCAGCACTGGCCCGTCGTCGAGTTCCGCCGTGACCAAATGCACGCTACACCCACCATGCGAATCGCCCGCCGCGATGGCGCGATCATGCGTGTGCAGACCCTTATATTGGGGCAGCAAGGACGGGTGGATATTGACCATCCGTCCCTCCCATTGGCGTACAAACTCAGGCGTCAATATGCGCATATAGCCGGCCAACGCGACGTATTCCGCGCCGCTTTCAACGATGGCGTCATGCATGACAGCGTCGTGGTCCGCTCGGTCCATGCCCTTATGCGGATGGGCGAAGGTTGGGATGCCTTCCGCCGCTGCGAGGGTCAGGCCCGCCGCTTGCGTGTCATTGGCGGCCACGAGGCATAGTTCATAGGGGCAATCGGGATGCTTGGCGGCATAGAGCAGCGCGGCCATATTCGACCCGCGACCGGAAATCAGGACGGCGACTTTGGCCCTATCCAACATGCGTCGCGGTCCATTCGGCCTTTGCGGACCAGCATTCGACGGGGCCGGACACTGTGCAGCCCTTCTCTCCGGCGGCAATATGACCGATGGGAAAGGCGCTTTCACCCGCCGCGTTAAGATCGGCGATGAGCGCATCCGCGCCGTCAGCATCCACCACCAACACCATGCCAATGCCGCAATTGAAAGTGCGCGCCATTTCTTCGGGTTCAATATTCCCTTGCGCCTGAAGGAAGGCCATCAATCGCGGCTGCTCCCATGCCGCCGCATCCACGTGCGCGTGCAGGTCCTTGGGCAACACGCGGGGGATATTCTCCAGCAACCCGCCGCCGGTAATATGCGCCAAGGCATTGACACGACCCGCGCGCAGGAAGGGGAGCAGCGTCTTCACATAAATCCGCGTCGGCTCGATGAGATAATCAATCAGCAGTCGTTCATTATCGAACATCGCGGGGCGGTCGAGTTTCCAACCCTTATCTGCCGCCAGCCGCCGGACGAGGGAATAGCCATTGCTATGCACGCCGGACGAGGCCAGCCCGATAAGCACATTGCCCGCCGCGACGCGTTCGCCGGTCAATTGCTCGCCGCGCTCCACCGCGCCAACGCAAAATCCGGCAAGATCATAGTCGCCTGCTGCATACATGCCCGGCATCTCCGCCGTCTCGCCGCCAATGAGCGCGCAACCAGCCAGCTTGCAGCCCTCGGCAATGCCCGCCACAACGCGTTCAGCGACGCCATTGTCGAGTTTGCCAGTGGCGAAGTAATCGAGGAAAAACAAAGGCTCCGCGCCCTGCACAATCAAGTCATTGACGCACATCGCGACCAAATCAATGCCGATGGCATCGTGGCGGTCATGGTCGATGGCGAGTTTCACCTTCGTTCCCACGCCGTCATTGCCCGCGACGAGCAGCGGGTCTTTATATCCGGCCGCCTTCAAATCGAAGAAGCCACCAAAGCCCCCCAAATCCGCGTCTGCACCGGGGCGGGCCGTAGCGCGGGCGAGGGGGGCGATGGCCTTGACCAGCGCATTGCCCGCCGCAATCGACACGCCGGCCTGTGCGTAGCTATAGGATTCAGGTGTCGTTTTGTCGGTCATTGGCCACGCTTTTCTATGGGTTCTGAAAACTTTTGCTTCGCCTAGCGACTTCTCACTGGAATTTCCACGCCAATATCGCCAAAAGGGCCCTGATATGAACAGCATTGCCCAAAACCCGCGCCGCATTCAGCCTTGGCAAGTCGCGCTTGCCCTTTTGGCGCTGCTTGCGATGGCCGTGCCCGCGTTGGTGCGCGCGCAGATTGAGGGTGGGGAGCGCGGCGTTGCGCCGGTGAACAGCTCGGGCGATTTCGTAGCATCTGACATTAAAATTGAGGTCGATGGCGAATCCGCCGACGATGCGCGGTCCAAAGGGTGGCGATTGGCGCAGCGGCTCGGGTGGAGCAAATTGTGGGCGAAAACCCACGGAGGCGCGGGGGCTAGCTTGCCCGATGGGTCATTGGACGGCATTGTCTCCGCGATTGAAATTGTCGAGGAACAATCCGGCCCCAACCATTATAAGGCCACCGTCAACGTCTATTTCGACCGCGCCCGCGCAGGCCAGATTTTGGGCATTCGCGGCGTCATCGTCCGCTCCGCCCCCATGCTCGTCATCCCCGTTGAAATCAGCGGCGGGGCCGAGGTTGTGTTTGAACAACGCACCGAATGGCAAAAGGCATGGGCGCGGTTTCGCACTGTCGATTCCACAATCGACTATGTCCGGCCCAGCGGCGCAGGGGCCGAATCGCTCATCGTTAACGCGGGGCAGCTTGGCCGCCGTAACCGCGAATGGTGGCGCGTGATCCTTGACCAATTCGGCGCGGCTGATGTGATTATGCCCGTCGTCCGGTTGGAGCGTCTCTATCCCGGCGGTCCCGTCATCGGGCATTTTTCCGCGCGGTCTGGCCCTGACAACCGCCTGCTGCGCACCTTCACCCTGCGCGCGGCGAATGAGGCGGGCGTGCCGGAAATGATGGACCAAGCGGTAAAACGCATGGACGGCATTTACGGCGAAGCACTGTCGATGGGCCTGCTGCGTCCTGACCAATCGCTGATTGTTGAACAACCGATTGATGCCAGCGAGCTGACTGAAGTGCCACCGGAGGTGGAGGCTCCACGGCGCGATGTTGCACCCGCGCGCTCCGCCGATGGTGTGGATTTTGCGGATGTTCCAGACGGGTCAGATGATAGCGGAACGACGCCCACGCCGGTGCTGCCTGCGCCGACTCCTTCGCCCAATGGGCCGGAGAACTTGCTACCGCCAGTCACGCAACCCAGCGGCCCGCCGCGCCCGCAACCCGCAACGTCGCAACCGCAATGACGCGCTCTTATGGTCGGTAGTCACCGCAACGCTGGTTCCGGACAGCTTGCCCTGCCGCTCGGTTGGGCGGCGCGCGAAGAGGCGGACAAGTTCCTGATTGCGGACTGCAACCACACGGCCTTTGACCTCATCGCAGGGGCGCAGGATTGGCAGGCCAGCGGTGCAATCCTAATTGGCCCACCGCGTTCCGGCAAAAGCAAACTCGGCACACATGTCGCGGGACAGGGGCAGGCGGCGTTCATTGACGATGCCGATGGCTTGGCGGATGAGGCGTTGTTCCACCAATGGAACCGCGCGCGTGACGCGGGACTTGCGCCCTTGCTGGCCGCCACCAAACCGCCCAGCGCATGGGGTGTCACCCTGCCCGATTTGCAAAGCCGATTGAGCGGTGCGGTGTTGGCCACCATTGGCGAACCCGACGACGTTTTTCTGGCCGCGCTTATCCGCTATCATCTGGGCTTGCTTGGCGGCAGCATTGCCGATGAGGCATTGGATTACGTCATCCCCCGCCTGCATCGCACCCACGCGATAGCGGAACATTTCGCGGCAGAGGTGAACGCGACGGCCTTGGCAGGGCGGCGGGCGATTACCCTGCCATTGGTCCGCGACCTCCTGACCCAGTGGAACGCCTCGGCGCAGCTATCGTTGGACGATGACTTATAACAATGATTTCACAATGGTCATGCAATAGGCCATAACGCCATTAATCAGGGAATTCCCATGTCCGAACGCTATATCAACCGTGAATTGAGCTGGCTCAAGTTTAATGAGCGTGTGTTGGAGGAGGCGGAGAACCCCGCGCACCCCCTGCTTGAACGCCTGCGGTTCCTGTCAATTTCGGGCAATAACCTCGACGAATTTTTCATGGTCCGCGTCGCGGGCCTTGTCGGTCAAGTGATGCAGGGGATTGAACAGACCAGCGCCGACGGCCTGACCCCTGCACAACAATTGGAACAAATTCAGGACGCAGCGCACCAGTTGTTGCTGGAACAGCAGGCGATGTGGGAGGAATTGCGCCCATTGCTGGATGCCGCGGGCGTCCATGTTCTGTCGATGGACAGGTTGACGCCGGATGCCCACGCATGGTTGCGGCAGCATTTCATGGATCAGATTTTCCCCGTCCTAACACCCCAAGCGTTGGACCCGGCGCACCCCTTTCCGTTTATCCCCAATTTGGGCGTGTCCCTCATCCTCGACCTTAAGCGGCTAGACGATGGGAAGCTGATCCAGCAACTCGTCATGTTGCCACCTGCAAAGCAACGTTTTGTCAAATTGCCTTCGGGTGAAGCGGATTTCATGTTGTTGGAGGATGTCATCCTCGGCTTCCTCGATGTCCTTTTCCCTGGTTATGAATGCCTTGGCGCCGGGGCATTCCGCATTGTCCGCGACAGCGATATTGAGGTGGAGGAGGAGGCTGAGGATCTCGTCCTGTTTTTCAAAAGCGCCATCAAACGCCGTCGCCGTGGGCAGGTCATCCGATTAAAATTATCTGAAAGCATATCGGAATCCTCGGCGGCTTTCCTGCGCGAGAATTTGCATGTGGCGATTTCCGACCGCTCGCACCGTTATTCCTTCATTGGCCTTGCCGATTTGGCGCAGTTGGTGGAGGTGGACCGGCCCGATCTCAAATTCCCCGCTTACTCGCCGCGCTTCCCCGAACGATTGCGCGAACATGACGGCGATGCCTTCGCCGCCATCCGGTCGAAGGATTTGATTGTCCACCACCCATACGAAAGTTTCGACGTGGTGGTGGCGTTCCTTGAACAAGCGGCGCGTGACCCCGATGTGGTGGCGATTAAACAAACGCTCTATCGCGCGGGCCGCCAATCGCGCATCATCCGTGCGCTGATCGACGCGGCGGAGGCGGGCAAGTCAGTGACCGCCGTGGTGGAATTAAAGGCGCGTTTCGATGAAGAGCAGAACCTGATGTGGGCCAGCGCCTTGGAACGCGCCGGGGTGCAGGTGGTATATGGCTTCATCGAATGGAAAACCCACGCCAAAATCTCCATGGTTGTCCGCCAAGAAGAAGGCGGCGTGCGCACATACTGCCACTTTGGCACCGGCAATTATCACCCCGTCACGGCGAAAATTTATACCGATTTGAGTTTCTTCACCGACAATGCCGAATATGGGCGCGATGCGGCGAAGATTTTCAATTACATAACGGGCTATGTCGTGCCGCAATCGCTGGAGCGGATTACCATTTCCCCCCTGCACATGCGCGATGCGATTATCGGGCATATTGATGCGGAAATGGCCAACGCACGCGCAGGGAAACCGGCGGGCATTTGGGCCAAGATGAACAGTCTGGTCGATGCCGCCATCATCGAAAAGCTCTACGCCGCCAGCAACGCGGGCGTGCCGGTGGAGTTGATCATTCGCGGCATATGCTGCCTGCGCCCGGGCGTGCCGGGCATGAGCGAGAATGTCCACGTGAAGTCTGTCGTCGGGCGGTTTTTAGAACACAGCCGGATTTGGGCGTTTGCCAATGGCAAGGAGCTCCCCAATAACGATGCGTTGGTGTTCATTTCGTCCGCCGATTGGATGCCGCGCAATTTGGACCGGCGGGTGGAATATATGCTACCCATCTTTACCCCCACGGTGCATGATCAGGTTTTGGATCAGGTGATGTTGGCCAATCTGCTCGACGATGAGCAAAGCTGGGTCTTGCAATCCGATGGCGATTATCGGCGGGTGGAGCCGGGCGCAAAGCCTTTCAACCTGCACCAATATTTCATGACCAACCCGTCGCTGTCCGGGCGTGGTAAGGCATTGAAAAAATCGAAATCGGTGCCGAAATTGCGGCTCGCCAAACCAAAAAGGCCGGAAGCATGAGTGGCAGCACCGATATTCGCGCGGCCAAAAAAGAGCGGGTCAAAACCGCGATGATCGACATCGGGTCGAACTCCGTCCGGTTGGTGGTTTATGAGGGGCCGCGCCGCGCACCGAACATCATTTTTAACGAAAAGCTGCTCGCCGGTTTGGGCCGCGATTTGGCCGCGACGGGCCGGATAGCGGACGAATCTATTAAGGTCGCAGCCAAGGCCTTAGCGCGGTTCCAGCGGCTTTGCGAAGAAATGCAAGTCGCCTCCATCCGCTGCGTCGCCACCGCCGCCGTGCGCGACGCGGAAAATGGCGCGGACCTGATTGCCCATGCCAGCCGCATCGGCCTGACCGTAGAGATATTAAGCGGCAATGAGGAGGCGCGGTTTGCGGCGCTTGGTATCCTCTCCGCCTTTCCCGATGCCGATGGCTTGGTCGGCGATTTGGGCGGCGGGTCGTTGGAATTGGCGGAGGTGAAGGACGGCAATGTCGTGCGCTGCCTATCGCTGCCGTTGGGTGTTCTCCGCGTCGCGGCGATGGCGGATCGTAGCGTGGCTGGGTTAAGCCGCGTCATCCGCGATGCTTTGGATAAGGCCGCATGGGGCGATGTGAGTGCGGCGAATTTCTATGCCGTGGGCGGCAGCTGGCGGTCGTTGGGCCGTGTGTCGATGCATAGGACGGGGCACCCTTTGCCGGTCGTGCACGGCTATGCAATTGCGGGCGAAGAGGTTGCGGTGCTGGCGGCGGAAGTCGCGACACGCACGGCGGAAAAGCGATGGAGCGACATCCCGCACATTTCCCGCGCGCGCGCCGAAAACTTCGTCGATGCGGCGGCCTTGCTGTCCGCTGTGGTCGAACTGGCCAATCCTGCGAAGGTGCATTTTTCGGCCTATGGCCTGCGCGAAGGGTTGTTGTATGGCGCATTGGACCGCGAGGTTCAGGGGCATGACCCGTTGTTGGTTGCCACCACAGAGGTTGGCGGTGCCTATGCTCGCTTCCCCGAACATGGCCGCGTGATGCAGGATTGGATTGCGCCCATTTTCGCCGATGATGCGCCCGCGATGGAGCGATTGCGGCGCGCGGCGTGTAATTTGTCCGATGTGGCATGGCGGGCAAATCCAGACTTTCGCGCGATGCGCGGCCTCGACATGGCGCTGCATGGCAACTGGGTCGCGGTGGATGGCGCGGGGCGGGAGATTATGGGGCAGGCGATTTATAGCTGCTTCGGCGGTGGCGCCGCGGCGTTTCCCGGCTATGCGGGATTGGCCGATGAGGCTGCACGGGC
>JBGSSR010000144.1:0-14024 GCA_041736905.1 Sphingomonadaceae bacterium
CACCCAACGCCAGGTGTAAAATCGGCTGCCCAATTGCCACGTGACAAAGGCGTTGTCTTTGTCCGGTTTGCCAATGGCATCGACCCAAATATGTTGGTACCCGTTTGCTTCACCTAGGACAGGCCGCGCGGTGGCATAGGATTCCATTTTTGGACCAACGGCAATGATTTGGCCGTTGTAATGCAATGGAAGGTCGTAAAGGCGCGATTGCGATGAATCTGCGCGGATCATGTCCACAATCAACGGATGCTCTAACCCGTCAACCCTTACCATCGCCAACGTGCGCGTCATCGTGACGCCAGGATAGGCGGTATCAATCGTGCCGATACTGACAGAAAACGCGTCGCCATCGGCAAAATGAATTTGTGTTGCAGGATTTGCTTCGCCGAAATGTTCATCACTGTTATAATGGCTCGTTGTATCGACCACCAAGGTGTTGTGCGCGACAGTTTGTTTTGCCCAACTCTCGTTTTCCGGCAAATAGCGACCGCCAGACTTTGACGCGATATTTAAAAAACGTGCGGCGCCATAATCGGTGATGACTTCCTTGCCGTTGTCAAAATATTGCCAACTTAGCTTATCGAAATGACCGTGGCCCATGCCTTGCGAGCTGTTTTTCGCAACCAGCGCCTGCCCAGTTAGGGGATCGCCTTTGCGCAAAACGGCGACCGCCCCATCTTTACCGCTTGCGCCATCGGAAAGCAGCAGAGAGCGGAACGGAAACGGGCGGGAGGCCCCTGCCGCAACACCCTCTGCAACCATGCGACCCTCGGGCGAGAATGCCACGCGGTTCTGATATTGTGCGATAGACAGAAGTTCGGGATTTTTGGTCCGAGCATAGGCAATGGCGACGCCATGATATAGCTCGTCTGTGTTAAGGCTCTTTTCCTTTATCGCGTCGTTAAAGGGCACGAACCTGCCGTTGTAAGTCAATTGAATGGCGGTGTTCAATGCTTTGATCAGGATTCCGTCGCGGCGTTCAAAAATCCTTTGCTTCGGATCATTTTTGTCTATCGCGTTGGCGAAAACCATGAACGGCATCAGGGCATAACGCTGATAATATGGCCCTTCGGCATAATAGCCGTCGGGAGAAAACAGCATGTCCATCTGTTTCAGAAATCCAGCGCTGCCGTCCTTCTTGGAGCCATATAGAGCACGCTGCACCATGTCATCATCGCCGATCACATAACCCGTCATGCCGACGCCGGCGGTGGACCATGTGGCGTGATTATGAATGCGGTCAAATGTTGCAACAGATTCAGTCGACATGAAATCAGCATAGCTTCGGAAAAACCCGTCTAGCGTCACGCGATCATCCGCAGAAAGGCCATCGCGAATGGCTTCATAGCCTTGTATCGCATTGACCAGCCAGACCGCGTCATTCAGATTTTGCCAGAACAACCGACCATATTGTTGGTTAGATCGGGCCGGATGCGGCCCCAATTTGGGATAGAGTGCCGCATAAGCCAGCAACATGTCACGGACATAATCGGCGTATTTTCTATCCCCTGTTATCCGGTAAAGTTCGCCAGCCTCAACCAAGGCGCGATAGTTTTGCTTATGCAATTCGTGGGTATAACCACCGCCCGGATCCTTAGGCATCGGCACCTGAATGCCATTGGCCATCATGCGATCCACAAATTGCATCGCCCGCGCCATTTCTGCATCAAATAAGGGCGCATTCGATGTAAGGCTGACCGCGCTTTGCGCGGCGACGGCATATGTTGGGACAACAAACGCCGCGGCCACCAAAGATGCGCAACCGGCCAATGCCAAAGTACGAAGATGATTTTGCTGCTGCCTCATTGTCCCTGCCCATTAAAACTATTGCCAGAAAACGCCCAATCGATCGGCGCAGTGCCCTTCATTCTGGACGTCACCGGCTTCGGCGTGGATTGAAAGCGGTTATCGGTTATACGCATAATGGGAGTTCCCGTGGTCTGCACGATGGCGATGGGGGCGGAGTTCACAAACTGATTGTTTGATACCACGGCGTCTTGCACACCATGCATCTTGAGCGCGGCCATGGTCGCACTGCCGCTGTTCGAGACCCTATTTTGATCAAATACGAAATGTGGACCAAAGGTGCTTTCATCATTCCCGCCGCGATAGAGCGTGACGACAAAACCCTGTACCGCGTCAAAGCGGGAACTGTTTATGGTTAAATATTCGATATTATACCGACCAAAATCATCGGTCTCCGCGTCGGCAGCCACGACGCTTCCGGAAATCATACTGAAGTCGCTGTTTTTGATGGTCACGCCATCAGCCATCGCACCTTTGCCAAAGGTGATGACGTTAAAACTCTTATTCACCGACAGATTGGTGATCGTCACATCATCCAAATCCAGTAAAAAGTTGGTCAAAATCGGCGTAGCACTGGTGCGGATAACTGAGTTTCCGACGCTATCAGGGGCATCGGCGCCGTCGATGACCAATGCTTTCAGTTGCAAACTTCCGCCATCACCAATCTCAAATAAGGAAGAGCGCGTAAATTTGATGATTGGGCGAACGCCATCTGCGCCCTTTATGGAAATGGCCTTGTCAATCAGCAGGGTTCGCTCGATGACATATTCAGGCTCCGTCAGGAGAAGTTGATCGCCGGCCGCCGATTGCGACAGCGCCGAAACAATCGCTGCCTCACCCTCGCCGACGCGGTGGACCTTCCCCGTAGCAAAGCCACCATCGCGCGAAGGCTTTACATAATAATCCGCGCCGACTTCATCCAGCGACACGACCTTCAAATCGCGCGGTGCGCCAACCGATGCCAGCGCGGGATCAATAGGATATTGTAAGCCATTGGCACCGCGCTCCATCGGAACGGCATCTCGCCGTGTGGCGGCAAGGCCATCCACTGGTTTTGGCGTAACAATAACATTGTCTGATAGGGCGATACCCGAAATGTCGTCCGATATTTCAATCGACGTGCCCGCCCCGGTAAAGCTGAACAGGTTGCTCGCCATAACGCTATCCACGGGGGCGGCGCTGCGCTCAGCATCGCTGCCCGCAGCCAAGGATATACGCGCGCTATCAACAATAGTGTTTTGTTCGATTGTGGCGTTGCTGACCTGCACATAGCGATTAACTGGCGAATTGGGCACGCCATTCATCACCGTCAGCGCGCTGGCAAAGCCAGTCCCGCGACTGCCCTCAATATAATTGCCGCGCACAATTTGGTTGCGGTTAATGACCCGAACACCGCCGGTATGATCCTTACCCTTGCCCAAGAAAACATTTCGCTCCACCACATTGCCGTCGCCATGGCGAAGGACAACCGAGCCGCGCGATTCCAGAAACAGATTGCCGCGAACTATGTTTGCGCCAGATTTGACCGACACGATTTCAACTTCGCCATCGCAACGGTCAAACACGTTGTTTTCGATCACGGTTTTGGAGTCGAACATGGAATAGGTGCTGGTCCCTATCCGGATGGTTTCCCCACCATTGGAACCAAGTGAGGGGCGGGGCCCGAAATAATTGCTGTCAATACGGTGGCCGTTTTCACGGCTTTCTTCGCTGTCCAATCGTACGGCAAGTGTTACCCCAACGTTGGATTTGCCGATCAGGCTATTGTGATCAAACCGATTGCGCTTTCCATACATCGCAACCCAATAATCGGATTGCGCTCGATCGGGCTGGTTGAAACGGTCAATTACAACATTGGTAATGCGCGAATCGCTGGCTTGGTCAGCTTTATTGCGGCGGAACGATATGACTTCGCCCGTGGGGGAATGGCCATCCTTAAAGACCAGACCGGACACAATGATGTGGCGGCCACCAATTCGCAGATTGGACTGGCCCGGAATAATTACACCGCCTGGTGTTTGGGCCATGAGAGTAATTGGCTTTGTTGTCGTGCCTTGTCCTGTTAAAACAATCTCAAAATCGCGCCAGACACCGTTTGCCAAGATGATGGTGTCACCGGGCCGAGCAGCCTTAGCCGCTTTTTCAAACTGTTCCTTTGTGTGAACCAGCTGGGCATTTGCAGGCAGCGCTTGGGCGGCAGCAGATGGGGCTGCCGCGACCAAGCCCGACATCGCCGTGCAGCCGCCCAATGTCAAGCACAAGGCAAGGGTTGATGACACAGCAACAAACCTGAACCGTCTTTGTTTGAGCACTGCCTACCCTTTCCTAATACGAACATTTTTATGATGCATTTGCATAAAGGGGCGCGAATTTATGTCAACCATTTTATCATACCAATTACGCAGCAAAAAATTCCAAAAAGCAACGCCTCTGCGTTGGATTAGCGAAAAATGATTTTTTGACGTGGGCAATCGACAATGATGTGGTGGTATTGCGGCAATCACCAAAAAGGCAATCGGCTTCAACATTTGGTCCAAAATATTAAGCAAAACCAAACAAAAAGCGCCATAAAATGGCACTTGGTTTGAGTGCAAAGGTTGGCAAACTTGATGCGAAGTCAAGACCTAATTTTCATTTTTGGCCTAAACTTGTGGTTGACAATGATTTTCACAATCTGCATGTCCTGTGCAAACACCATGTACAAAGGGAGAGATGTCTTGGCTTATTTGGAGCAAAAACCGCAAGCTTATCGGTCACGTCGCGGTGCATTGGCAATATGGCTAACCGGCTCGGCTATGGTATTGTTAGCCGGACCGGCTCTGGCGCAGGATTCGTCGCCTTCAGAAACTGACGAGATTATTGTCACCGGTATTCGCGCCTCGCTGGGAAGCGCGCTGGAAGAAAAACGTGACTCCACAAGCCTGATTGAAGTCATTCAAGCTGAAGATATCGGCAAATTGCCCGACCAAAATTTGGCCGAGGTGCTGGAAAACGTCACGGGTGTTCAAATCACGCGTGAGGCCGGCGTTGGGACCGGCGTACAAATTCGCGGCACAAATGACAACCGCACGGAAATTAACGGCGTTTCGACTGTCGGGTCCGGAATGGGTCGTGGCGGTATCAGCTTTGAAGATATCAATGCTGCGATTATTTCATCAGTCGAGGTGACTAAGGCGCCAACGGCAAAAACCATTGAAGGTTCAGTCGGCGGTACTGTCAATCTTCGCACTATTCGCCCATTGGAGTTAGACGACACCTTGCTCTCATTCAGGGCGCAAGGCGAATATAGCGAGTTATCGGACAGCATTACGCCGCGTTTGTCGGGCAGTTTCGGGAAAAAATTTGCTGTTGGCGACGGCGAGTTCGGCATTGTGTTGAGCGGCAGTTGGTCTCAACAAGAAGCAACGTCATTCCGTCCGCGCGTTGACCGCGATGTGGTGGTTTTGGCCAACACCGCCGTAACCGCGACGGGTCAACCCGGTCCCAATTTCCCCTTTCTTGGCATTCAGTTCCTTAACCAAGAGCTCGAAAATTTCGAATATGAAACATTCAACTTGGCCGGGTCCTTGGAATATGCGCCCAATGACAATCTGACTTTCTATTTCGATGGCATTTATAACGACCAAGAGCGCCGTCAGGATAGCTCTCGTGTGCAGGCTTCAGGCGTTACCGGCAATGGTAACATCCTTCTACGCAACAACGTGCCGACCAGTTTCGAAACGGTCAATTTCGGTTCTCTGGGCGGGCAAGATTTGGGATCCATTCAGGCATCTTTAACTGGTTCGATCGCCCCTAATCTGGCGTTGGATGGCGATGATCCTAACCTACGCTTTTCAAGCGATGTCGGTGCACGCTTAACAAAATCCGAAGTCTATCGATTGGGCACGAAATTTGAGTTTGGCAGCATTTCCGGCGTCGTCGAAGTTTCGCGGTCAAGTTCAAAATCGAGCAACCCCGACCTAAGCACGACACTGAATTTCATCAACCCGCGAACGCCGTTGGTTGGAACCGCTAACGACAATGCCGTGCCTTTTATCTATGACCTTAGCGGCGGTGCTCTGGCATTTGGTGTTGACTTCGATTCGCCACTTGCGCCGACAACTGCGGAACTCCTCAATCCGGCCAATACCGTATTGCAGGCAGTAACCGTCGGAAACAACCAAACGCGTAACAAAGAAGACGCATTCCGAACGGATTTGACGTATGATTTGGGTGGTTCGCACCCCAACCTCATTTCGATTGACGTTGGTTATCGTTATAATAAAACCAGTAACGATTTTACCCAAATTCAATCAACATTTTCCACAGCAAACATCGGAAGCTCGGCCGCGGGCAGCGCACTTAGTAGCTTAATTGTTGCGGGACCGAATAATTTTGGCGATGCGGATGGTCGCGAACTATTTTTCCGAGATTTCGTTCTGATTGATCCCAATGCGGCGTTTTCCGACCGTGCCGGCACATTATCAACTTTGCAGGGCGCGATTAATGCCACGCCATTGGGTCAGGCCGCAGTCTTGGCAGGTAGGCCGTTGCTTGCCGATCCAACGGTCGTCGATGCGGGTTCGTTCTCGGTCGATGAAACGGTTCACGCCGCTTACGGCCAAATCAACATGGAATTTGGACCCGTTCGTGCGGTCGCTGGCGTTCGTTACCTCAATTCAAAGGTTGAATCTTTTGGTAACGGCGTCACCTCAACTGGTACTGTTCCCCTGTACGCAGTAAACAAATATGAAAATTGGTTGCCCCGCATTAACATCGTTGCTGACCTAAGTGACAATGTGGTGGCACGGGCAAGCTATACAAAAGACATCAACCGTCCCAACTTTAATGCCTTGTCACTTTCGACTAATTTTCCCACGGGACCGAATAATGCAGTAAATATCGGGAATCCTGATTTGATTCCGGAAACTGTCAATTCGTTTGATTTATCCTTCGATTGGTATTTTGCTCCGTCATCGGTAGTTAGCGTAGCGTTTTTCCATAAAAAGCGGACAAACCTATTCGTGACGGCCGTCGAGGCGCCTGCGGTGGATGCAAATGGCTATCGCGATATAACGGAGCCATGCGAAGGAGGCGGTATTTATAACCCGTTGCCAGATCGCAACGTTCTTTCCGATGTTCCCGGCCGAGGTCTCTGTGTTCCTATCAACACCACGTTGAATGATTCTGGCACGACCAAGCAAACCGGCATTGAGATCGCATTCCAATACGATTTGTCACAGTTTGAAAGCACGCTTGGCTTCGCATCGGGTTTCGGGGTTCAAGCCAACTACACCTGGCAAAAATTTAGCGGCGGCACATTTGAAAATACCAGCGCCACTGATTCACGCGCTGGCGCCATTTTCGGTGCCAGCAATCCTTCTGTCGTGTTGCCAGTAACGGAAGTGCAAGGTCTGCTTGATTTTTCAAAGAACGCATACAACGTAACCGTTTATTATGAAAAATACGGCTTTTCTGCCCGTTTGCGTTACACATGGCGAAGCGCGTTCCGGACCACGGATACCGCAGGTGGTGCAACTTTGGGCAGCACATTGGGCTTCCCAGTTGTGACAGCGGCGCGGGGACAACTCAACGGCGGTCTAAATTATGATTTGACTGAAAATATCAACATCGGCGTGGAAGGCGTCAATATTACCAAGTCGGAAGTCTCGCAATATTGCGTGAATGACGGCGCTTTGTTGTGTTTCCAAGGGCTACCGGATCGTCGAATTACCTTCGGCGCGAGCATTAGATTTTAGTGCAGAAAAGTGGGTCTTTACGGCTTAGAGTGTCGGCCGCATGTCGCTACAAACATGGCTAGGGCGGCCGATTTCACCACCAGTCTGGCGCAGGAGCAGTTGGCGCGCTAAACTACCGACGTACCGTGGTCGCGGTGGACGTAGCCTGCGCTAACAACGCTCAGAAGGGATAGTTGGTGGCGTTTCTTTGCTATCATCACTGGACCGTCGTGCCCGCCGATCCGGTAAGGGCGGAGTTTTATTTGAAACGCTGCCGCCTTCAACGTATCCGAGATAGAGTGCGTGGTTTATGCCACAACCCAAAAAGTTAAGTCCGTTTCAAAAGCTGAAGCGGGAAATGCCAACGTCGTGAATTGTGCCAGCATGGCGGGCGAGTAGGACAGTTGCAAGCAATCGGCACGATTGGTGGCATTAATTTGGATGATGGTCGGCTTCTCACCGCAGTGAGAAGCCGATTTTAATTCATGAACGAACGGCGGGTTTTGGGCGGGCGAATTTTAGCATCGACGACCGCTATGTTAGCGCAAGCGGCCCAGCCGCTTCTAAGGACAATCCTGACAGGCAGGTTTTGGGGAGTGAACGTGGGATAGCGGTCATTCCAGACGATAAATCTGCATGACGGCTTTGCGCCCCAATTTCTGCCTTTCAGAACGACCAAGTTGTGACCGGAAAGCTGCCGTTTGTGCAAGATTGACAGAATGGAAACAGAGTCCGCCATTTCGTCAATTTTTTGGATCGGTCAGTCGCTTGAACCCTGTCCCTTCACAAGCTGGCGGTGCACACGAAGCGTTTTACAAAGCGCCCTGTGATTTGCGCCACCCTCAGCGCACGTGCGAAGCGCGCGTAGTCAGTATTGTTGTTGGTCATGGGGGCCGCTTTGGAATCAGCGGCGGAATGCCTGCCGGATTGCGTCACTACGCGAATTGACTTCCAGCTTGCGGTAGATGGCCTTGACATGGGTGCCGACAGTGTGGGGCGAAATGCGCATCGCACGGGCAGCCTCCTTGTAGCTCTTTCCCTCGGCAAAGGCGCGCAGCAGTTCGGCCTCGCGCTGGGTCAGCCGACCGTCAGGCTCCGCACAGGTTTGAACGGGCGATGAGGGCGCAGGCGCACGCAGCAGATCGAGAAGATAAACCGCCGCTGCCGGACTGACCGGCGCACCGCCATCCAGCGTGATTGCAATGCCATCAAGGATTTGCTGCGGCGAGCTGTCCTTGAGTAGATAGCCGTCAGCGCCCGCTGAAAGAGCTTTAACCACCGTTTCGCGGTCGCCAAAAGAACTGATGATCAGCACCTTGGCCGCACAGTCTGCCTTGATTTCAGGCACCAGATCATAGCCGTTGCCATCGGGCAGGCCGATATCCATCAGGAACAGATCAGGTGCCAAGCTGATCAGCCCGCGACCCGTTGCAAGGTCCGGGGCCATCGCAATCACATCATGCCCTTCAGCCATTCCCATGACCTGCATGAAATAGCGGCGTACCGCTGGTTCATCCTCGATGATTGCGATGCGCACGGGCGCTGGAGCCGAAGGTTTGGTCATGCCGAAAATCTATCAGCGCCGCGCATCTGCGTCCATCCCACGCCGGGGACAAAGTTATGGGATGCACGCATCAGGCGGGCTGAAGCAGGGCAAGCGTGATGCGCGTGCCTTTGCCGGGTTCGGATTGCACCGCATAATCGGCCCCCACCGCCCTTGCACGCACCCGCATATTGGCAAGGCCGCGCCCCGCATCGCCCGTGCCCGCGCCGCCTGATCCGTTGTCGGCAACGGCGACCGTCACCGCGCCATTGGCGTTTGCCGAGACTTCGACCGCAATTTCGCTCCCGCCCGAATGCTTGAGCGCGTTGGTGACCGCTTCCTGCATGATGCGAAACACCTGCAAGACATCGCGCGGGCCAAGATCGGGGGCGTTGAGCGTGGCGGGCTGTCTCCAGCGAAAGGCGAAGCCCGCCGCCTCGATGCGCGGTTGGATGCGGGCGCGGAAAGTGGCGAGCGCCGCTTCGAGGGATTCGCCCACCGAATCCATCGAATCTACCATCAGCCTCATTTCATCGATCACGTTCTGCAAACCTTCGGCCACCTTGGGCGGATCGGCCTCGCCCAGCCTTGCGCTCAGCATCATCGTCATCAACTGGCTACCGAGGCCATCGTGCAGGTCGCGCATGATACGGCGGCGTTCCTCGTCATGCGCCTGCGCGCGAACCAGCGCCTGTTCGCGCAAGCCTGCCTCGGCCAGTTCGGCTTCGCGCCGTGTGACTTGGTCCTGAAGCATCGCGTTCAATGCCCCTTGCGACTGGAACAGCCGGAAATTGCGGGTGAGGAACGCCGCCGTCATCGCCAGCAGCAGGAAGACGGCAGAATTACCCACATTGTCCCCTGTCAATTGCAGTTCGGGAAACCATTCCAGCGCGGCATCCATCAGCAATGCCGCCGCGATCACCGTCATCAGGGCGCTTTCCAGCAGGCGATCCTCAGCTTGTGTGGCAAAGTGCCAGGCGAGCCGCGCTACCACCGCCACCGCCGATGCGCCCAGATACCAGATCCAGATCATGGCGGGCACATCGAAGCCTGCAGGCATCGGCACACGGTAAATATACCAGACGATCACCGCCACCGCACCCACATAGACCGCCACCGTTATGGGTTGTAGCCATGGCACGGGCCTGCCCGTCCAGCTATCGACGAAACACAGCATCGCAGCCGGGATCAACTGGTAGATCGCAAAGAACGCCACCATTCGCCCCCAGCCATCGACCGGCGGATCAAGCCATAGATAATAGCCCGCATTGGCAACAAATCCCGCGCACAACAGGCTGAGCCAGGCAGCAAAGCGCCAGTCGTCCGATCGAAACATCATGATCGTCGCAATCACGCCGAGAAGGCCGAGCAACCCGCCTGTCAGCAGGTAGAAGGGCGACGCGAGGAACAATTTGCGCGCGGTATATTGTTCAAGGGCAGCGTAATCGGCGATTTTGGGTTCGAACACATCGGTATAGGGAAACCCGTCGCGCAAGGTGATGAAGGTTAGTGTGTTCGTGCCCGGTTTGAGCAACCCCGAAGGCATCCGCACCAGCGTCCGCACCTGACCGTGGAAGCTGCCATTGCCCGGCTCCATCCGCCCGCGCACGATGATCGGTGACCCGTTCAGCGCAAGCTGGAAGTTGTCAGTCTGCAAGTTGGGATAAATCCCCAATCCCTCGGCCGGCACGCGATCAAGCGCGAACGTCATTCTGACCGCAAACACCGCCGTGTCGCAGCAATATGTCCACGGCAGCTCGACCGGGTCGAAACGTGCCTTTGCCGCCTCGGCAAAATCCGGCGCGGTCAGCCGTGCAACCGCGACATTGCTCACGCTCACAAGGCCCGGTTCCTTGCCCGGATCGGCATGGAACAGGGGCCGATCGATCGCCAGCCAGTAGATCGCTTGCATCAGCAACACAGTAGTCAGCAGCTTGCCCAGTTGAGTCCAGTTAAATCCGCTGATTTTGTTGATGACACAGCCCCCGATTGCCAGACTGCAGTGTCATAAAGCCATTTATCTGACAAGAGGTTTTGATCAGACAGAGGCAAGGACGGGGACCAAAAAAGGTAGGCGGATAGGCGCCCGCCCCATGGCGCCGGGCGGCAGGCCCGCATCCCATGATATGGGAGCCATGGCGTATGGGATGCCGCCCTGCCGCCTGCTCGCTTAAGCCAGTTGCCACCGAACAAGGACGCAACAGGAGAGTGACCCGTGACCCGCAATGAAAATCGCAGCCGTCTGTTGATCGCCGCCGCGCTCGGCTTCGCCAACATCGCACTGGTCGCTATCCTCGCGGTGACCGGGCTTGGTGTGCCTGCCAGCGTGCAGGCACCGAACCTCAAATCCACTAGCTCGGCCGGCTGACTCCAGTTGCCACGGTTGAGCCAAATCCACGGGATCAATGCGACCCTGCCCCGTGGGACACTTGCAGGGGCGCTGCCGCGACGCGGCGCTCCTGCATTTTATCCAGATACCAAGCAGGCAACCAGCGCGATTGCATCAGCATGGGGGCCATCCGTCATCACGTTCAAATCAGAGGAAAATTCGATGCGTTCACTTTCATCCAAGACCATGCTGGCTGCTGCCGGACTTATCATGTGCGCCGCTGGCTCGCTGGCAACTGCCCCTGCGGCTGAGGCGCAAGGACGCACAACGGGGCGTCTGGAACTGCCGCGGGAAAGGGGCGCATGCCCTTATGGATGGAATCGTGAGACTGACACTTTTTGTGTGCCATCTATAGTCGTCAAACCAATGCCAGCGGTTTATGTCCGGGACAACAAGAGCATTGCGTGCGATCAGGGCTATTTCGTCGATACAATCAATGATCTGGTGTGCACGTCGTATGACAGGATGACCGCACGTTTTGCCGACCGACCCGACGGCATCGTCAGGGCCGGCCGCCTGAACCGCTGTCCCACCGGCTGGCAGGCATCGAACAATAACAAGCAATGCTTCACGGAAATCGAAAACGCGCCCATTCCGCGCTTGAAGAACGGAAAGCCGTGTGCGCCGGGTGAGCTTGACGATTGGGGCATCTGGTGCACATCGAATTACGAGCATCTGTCTTTTGCTGAAGTCGACCTCGCTGGGCTCAGGGACTTCAATACGATCTACGCCAACGCGATGAACGATGGGCTGGATTACAATTCTATTCCTGACGCCACATTGTCACCCGATGCCAAGGCCTTCTTCAAAGGTCCAGACAAGTCATCGGGCGCATCCCCTGCCAATCCTGCCGCGAAAGGAAAGGATAAAAACTGCGAGATCGAAACGGATACTGGCGCAGCCGTCGGCGGTCTAATCGGTGGCGCAGTCGCCGGTTCAGAGGGCGCCGTTATCGGTTCCACGCTTGGCGGCATTGGCAAGAAGAAGAAAAAGAAGGGTTGCTGAAACAATTCCGGTGCCCGACAAGTACATACAACGGTCAGGCGCCGGATTCTTTGGAGACATATGTATGAGACTTGCATTATCGGCCTTCACGGTTGCCGCCCTGTTTTGTTCGACACCCGCCATTTGCGAGAGCGCAGACACACACTTGATCTATTCTTACCCCAAAGCCGGCGGGACGGAGCGTGAACCCGTGGGTTTTGTACAAGTCGGCTTCGGCAATGCGGATGTCGATATAGACGTTGATCTGCTGTTTGTAGAAATCGTCAATCCAGATGAGACCAAAATCGAAGTCTATAATGCGTCCACAAACGATTTCCCAAGACAGCCAAGTGCCATGATCGCGCTCACCTTGGTGGATCCCCTCACCACCCCCGGTGATTATCGCGTCAACTATGTGTTTAAGTCGGCGCAGGAGGTCAGCCCAGCCGGTGACAAATCAGGCTCGTTTAACTTCACCCTTGATCTACCCGAAACAGAATCAGCCGGTGAGAGCAGCGGGTCCGGAAAAGACGACATTGATTGACATGTAGTCCTGATGCCATGCATGCCATCGGCGAATAGGCCGTTTGCGCGGTGCAGGTGGTGACCATTATTGAACCCCCGGGTTCCCGTTTTAAACTTTAGGAGATTTGTTGTGGCTAAGAAATTGTCAGCGTTATTGGTAGCTTGCCTTGTTGTCGCACCGTTACAGGCACAACCGCGCTATTCGGGCGGCAACGAACCGGTCACGCTTAGTGCGACGGGCACCGATCCGTGCAGCTTGGGCGTCATTGCGGATCAACCGCCGGAAAGCTCCGTGTGGGTATACGAAGGCCCCAGCACGGATCTGGAGCATTTCGGCGAACTCGCTGCTGGAAACCCCGTTTGGGTGTGCGAAGACAGCGTTGACGGATCGATGGTCGGAATCGTTTACGACCCAGTTTCTGATTCTGATAAGGATTGCGGGGTCACGACACCCGTCGAAGAAGATACCGATTACTATGGCGACTGCGATTCCGGTTGGGTCGAAGCTAGTGAAGTCGAACTGTTAGCCGGGTAGCACGCGCGACCAGCGACCCAATGCTTTGATGACTATTGCATCCCAATGATGAACCGTGCGCGCGGTATCGGGTGGCTACCCGATACCGCGCAATTACATTTTCTGAAGTCAACCTACTGTAAAAATGCCAATAAAAATGCAGATGCGCCATCGATTTTAGGCTAAAACCGACCAGAAGCATTTGGCCGCTATCGGATCGGAAAGGCTCCATTGATTTACACCAATTTGCCTGGCAGATTGGTGACAATTGACGTTTATATCCCTTTTTTTGGAATATATGCCTTCGTTTATGCTTGCTGGAGCCAGACAGAAAGTTGATCATGCAACCATTTCTCTCAAAATTCTTGTTTGTCGCCAGCCTTTTGGCCGCCGTCGTGTTCGGCTCCAGTCCGGCTGAGGCGCAAGTCGGTCGTTATACCACCGACGTGCCGCTGACCACGGTTGAGGTTGATTGTGTCAACAATGTGCAGGAGGCCTGCCTTGTCGCATTTCTGCGCTATCATCAGGGGACCGGTGTCGCCGCCA
>JBGSSR010000181.1:0-3536 GCA_041736905.1 Sphingomonadaceae bacterium
ACGTCGCCGCAGACGAGGCGGTCCATCGGCTTACCGCTGGCCAAATCGTCCAGAACTTCGGTAATAACGCGGTCCTGGTCGTCGGTCTCTTCATAGGGGAAACGGTCGACGAAGCTTGCGTAGGCGGATGGCTCCACTTCCACCACCGCCCCTTCGCGTAGCGCGCGAGCGGCGGCGATGCGCATTAAGTCACCCGCAATGGCGCGGATGCGTTCCTTCATCTTCGCCTTGCGCCGTTGCCATGCCTCGCCGCCCAAACGGTCCAATGCGCCGCCGTCCTCAACGCTGCCATAGCGGGAAAGGACGTCGATATTTTCAACGGGGACGTAAAGTTTGTCGCCGCCCGCATATTCCAATGCCACGCAATCATGCGGGCTTTTGCCGACCGGGACGGAGACTAGGCCAGTGTAGCGGCCAATGCCGTGATCCTCATGCACGATGAGATCACCAGCCTGTAACGCATTGAGTTCGGCCAGAAAGGCATCGGCGCTTTTCTTCGTCTTACGCCGCCGGACCAGCCGGTCGCCAAGCATATCCTGTTCGGTGAGCAACGCCACATCGGGCGCGGTGAACCCATGGTCAAGCGGCAGGACGGTGAGCGCGACTTTGCCCGTCCCAGCGAGTCCCTGCGCCTCCTGCCACCCGTCCGCTTCGGCCAGATTTTTGACGCCGTGGTCGGCCAGCAACGTTGCCAAACGGTTGCGCGACCCCTTGGTATAGCTGGCGATGATAGCACGTTTGCCTTGCCGCTTTAGGGCGCCAAGGTGCTTGGCAACAGCCTCATACACGTTTTCCTGACGGCTGCGTTCGGGCGAAAAGTCACGAGGGCCACCGACCTGCATATCGATCGTGCGGCTGCTGTCCGGTTCAGCAAAGCTGCTGACCAAATGGATGGGCGCGGCGGCGATGGCTTGGCTCCATTCCGCGTCGGCGAAATAGAGGGCGTCGGGGGCGAGGGGGCGATAGCTGCCCGCCTCCTTGCTTTGCATTTTGACGCGGTTGGCGTGATAATCGGCAACCGATTCCATCCGTTGCGCCACGGCCGCATCAACGCCGCCCGCGCGAAGGATGATGTCGTCCGCACCGAAATGATCAGTCAACGGGACGAGCCGTTCCTCAAACAGCGCCAACCAATGGTCCATGCCCGCAAGTCGGCGCCCCTCGGAAACCGCCTGATACAAGGGATCGCCGGTCGCCGTCGCGCTGAACAAATCGCGGTAGGCGGTGCGGAAGCGTTTGATGCTGTCCTCATCCAGCAGGGTTTCGGTGGCGGGCAGCAAATCGAACGGTTCGGCTCGTCCCACGCTGCGTTGATCGGCGGGGTCGAACCAGCGCATCGATTCAATCTCATCGCCAAAGAAATCCATGCGCAGGCCGTTTTCATGCCCCGCCGGATAGAGGTCCAACACGCTGCCCCGCACCGCAAATTCGCCCGCATCGGCGACGGTATCAACGCGGTCGTAGCCGCTGGATTGCAGGAGGTGGATCAACGCATCGCGCTCAATCCGCGCCTTTTCCGCGAGCCGCATCCCGACTTGCCGCATCCGGAAGGGCGTCAACACCCGCTGCGTCATCGCATTGGCGGTGGTCAGCACCAATTGCTTGGCGGGCGTCCCATGCTGCAACGCATGGAGCGCCGCCATCCGCGCACTGGTCACCGGCAGGCTGGGCGAGGCACGGTCATAGGGCAGGCAATCCCATGCGGGGAATTGGATCACCTCCAACTCCGGCGCGAAATAGGGCACCGTGTCAGCCAGCATCCGCATTTGCTGCTCGTCCGAGGCAATGAACACGCACCGCCCCTTGCTCACCCGCGTCACATCGGCCAACGCGGCGGGCAGGAACCCGTCAGGCAGGCTGGCCAGCGTCAGCGGCGCTTGCGCATTCAGGAGGCGGGCAATGTCGCTCATGGATTAATTGGCAAACCCGACGTCGCGGCCCACAAGTTTGAGGTAATCCAATTTCATAAAGGCATCCAACAGCGGCCCCTTTAACTGCTCCGGCGGTTCGCCGCGACCCATGCCCCATGCCATGATGTCGGCGTCTTGCTCATCCAGCAGGAGGTCGAACCACGCATGTTCCGCATCACCCCATGCCGCGCCATAGGCGTCGAAAAAGCAACCGACCATCATGTCGGCCTCCCGCGTGCCGCGATGCCATGCGCGGAAATGGGCGCGGCGGGTGCGGGCTTCCCCGTCCAAATCGGTGTTGTCCATATCGGTCATGGTTTCGTCCTCGGAATATGCGGGGGTGGCGCACGGCGCGCCATCGGCTATAAGCAGCGCGATAGCCATGCGACCCGAGATACTCAATCCCCTGTTCACCGAAATCACTGCCCTTAAGGGCGTGGGGACCGCGCTTGCCAAGCCATTGGCGCGCTTGCGCATGGAGCGGCTTAAGGATTTGGCCTATCACTTGCCCGAACGATGGGTCCACCGCGTGCGCGCCAGCGTGTTGGATGATGTGCCCATTGGGTCGCAGTGCATTACCACGCTAACCGCCACAAACTATCACAGCGGCTCGTCCCCACGCGCGCCGCTTCGCATCCATGCGGTGGACAGCATCGGTAATCATATCAGCATTGTCTATTTCCGCGCCGCCGCGAAATTCGCCCGCGCGTTGCATCCCTTGGGGGAGGTGCGGGTGGTCGCGGGGAAATTGGAGCAATATGGCGAGGAGTGGCAAATGGTTCACCCCGACCATGTGCTAAAACCCGGCGAGGAGGCGGCCTTGCGGGAGGCGGAGCCGGTATATGCGCTTTCCGACGGTATAACAAACCACCGCATGGGCGGGTTGATTGCTGCCGCGTTGGAGCGTGCGCCGGACTTGCCTGAATGGATTGAGCGCGGGTTGTTGGAGCAACGCGGATGGGCCGGATGGCGCGCCTGCCTCGACACTGCCCATCACGGCGGCGGGGCGGCGGATGTCGATGTGCCGGTGCGCGACCGGCTCGCTTATGACGAATTGCTCGCCAACCAAGTGGCGTTGCAATTTGTCCGCGTGGCGAATGAGAAGCGGCGGGCGACGCCTATCGTTGGCACGGGGCGATTGACTAATGCGCTACGATTGCCGTTTGAACCAACAGGTGCGCAGAAGCGGTCTTTGCAGGAAATCGAAGGCGATTTGGCGCAGGGACGGCCGATGTTGCGATTATTGCAAGGGGATGTCGGCTCTGGCAAAACGCTGGTTGCGCTGATCGCCCTGTTGCGCGCGGTGGAGGCGGGGAGCCAAGCGGCAATGCTAGCCCCTACGGAGATTTTGGCGCGGCAGCATTTTGAGAGCTTGCGCGAGATGATGGGCGGCCTTCCCGTCAACATCGCCGTGTTGACGGGCCGCGATAAGGGGCGCGCGCGGGAGGCGACGCGCAGTTCAACCAGGCGATTGAGATGCTGGGCATCGGCGAAAGGCTCTCCCACAAGCCCAGCGCGCTCTCCGGCGGCGAACAGCAGCGTGTGGCCATTGCTCGTGCCATGGCCAACAAGCCGGCCATTCTGCTGGCCGACGAACCCACCGGCAACCTCGACACCGAGAATTCC
>JBGSSR010000266.1:0-2125 GCA_041736905.1 Sphingomonadaceae bacterium
CCGCGCGCCGGTGGCGGTTGGATTGATTGGGGGCAGGGTGAGCACATCGCCTACCCGAACGGCCTGATGTGCGTTGGCCACCCGCGCGCCATTCAGGCGCATATGACCCTGCTCGACCCATTTTTGCGCGAGTGAGCGGGATTTGGCGAGGCGGAGGAAGAACAGCAATCGGTCAATGCGCAGGCTTTGTGCTGCACCCGTAGCTCCGTCATCCATCCGCCCGTCTTGCAAGCTTGTTTAGTCCTTTTGCTTCGCCCGTGCGGCGGCGAGTTGCGCGCCCAAGGCCTCGGCCAATGCGCTTTGCGCGCGGGGTTTTTCGGTATAGGCCTTGGTCGGTGGCGGGCTATTATCCCTGCTGCGATTTTGGCGGTCACCGCCGGATTTCTGCCCCTTGAATTGCCCAGTATTGCCGCCCTTTTTGCGGCGATTGTTGCGACCCGCATCGCCATCGGTATCGCGTTGACCAGCATCGCGGCGGTTATCATCAGAGCGGCGGGGCGCGCCTTTTGCCGCGTCGGCTCTTGGTCCGCGCAGCCCAAGGCCCCGACCCCAACTGAACCACAATTTTGGTCCTTCGTAGAAAAAGCTGTTGCCCAGCACCTTAAACTCGCCCTTATCCCCGACGCGGATTTCCGGTTCGGGGGTAAGCTCGGGGGTGGGGGCTTCGCCCGATACCGCGGCGGCTTCTGGTGCGGCGGGGGCGCTAACCTCACCATCGGAATCAGCGCTCTCATCCGCGGATGCGTCAGGTTCAGCCGCCGCCGCAACCTCAACCGCAGGTTCCGAAACAGGTTCGGCATCCGGCGCGACATCGGCCTCAACCGTCGCCGTAGGTTCTGAAACCGGTTCCGCATCTGACGTAATTTCTGCGGCTGGCTCAGTAGGAGCATCGCTTCTTGTGTCAGATGGTGCAACTTCCGCCGTAGCCTCAGGCGCCACGTCCTCCGGCGCGTCAATCCGGCGGAAACCGGCATCCTCCAACAAGGCTATCAACCCCGCCTCGGATAGACCAAGCGACGTCGCATAGCTTAAATCAACCGCAAAATCATGTGCTTCCCCGCGCTTCTCATGCGCTTGTTTGACCAAACGTTCGGCCAAATCGACGCGCAGATATTCCTCGCCCACGCGGCGGTATCCGGCCAACCTTGCCGATTCCTCGCTCGCAAACGGAAAATCGGTCAAATGCACCGCACTCTCATCGGGCATGGCTGGCAGGGCGTGGCCATACCAAACCGATGAGAGAACCGTGCGCCAGAACGACGCGCGCGGCTTTGCCATGGCATAATGATAAATATCCAGCGCGCCAAAATGCGTGCCTGCCGCGCGCGCGGTGGTGCGCAAATCCTTGTCAAAGGCCTTCATCACATCGGCGACCTGGCGGCGCGGGATGATGCCCACCCCTTCGACCAATTGCACCGCCAATGCGCGCACTTCGCCCGGCGTTACCGGGTCTTTGGACAGGGCATGGATGGCGCGCAGCCCCTCCAAATGCTTGGCCAATTGCGCCTCAACCCATGCGGCGGCGCGGGTGGTGACGGCGGCCAGTGCCTCCCCCTCCAACGCGCTCGCTACGGCGGCGGTGTCGATGATGGGGGATAGCAAATCCGCGCCCTTCACCAATTGACCGATGGGCACGTCGTTGCACATCACGGTGGGCCGTCCAGCGGCGTCGGCGACGACGGCGAATGCCTCATCCTCGGCCTTTGCCACTTCAGTTGCCAATTCGATCATGATTCCTCCCAGATATTTCTCGGCCGCGGCCAAGAGCATTTTTCGTTCCGCGCCCCGCGCATCGCCCGCTACCACAAAGCGGAAGCCGTGCAATGCCCCAATGACCTCTCCATCAATCAGCACTTGGCGCTGCGCGTCAAGGGTCACATCGGCGGCATTCGGCAACTGTCCCATTTTGCGCATTAAAATAGAAGAGCGTTTATCGACGAATTTCTGCCGTAAGCTTTGGTGGAGCGCGTCGGACAGGCGCGATTCCAGCGCGCGGGTGCGCTCCGCCATCTCTTGCGCGTCCTGCGCCCAATCGGGCCGGTGCGCGATATAGGCCCAAGTGCGAACCGCCGAAATGCGCGCCGATAGCGTAGCGACATCGCCCTGCACCGAATCGAGCCGCGCA
>JBGSSR010000119.1:0-1515 GCA_041736905.1 Sphingomonadaceae bacterium
GGCCTTCCCGTCCGGCGCAAAAGGCAGTGGCTTTGGCGAGCGACCGCCCCGCCACCAAAACGTGGTGGCCATCGCGCGCGAGTTCCTCCGCAATCACCGCGCCAAAGCCGCCATAGCCGCCGAGCAAGAGGATGGGCGCGCCCCTATCGTTCATCGTTCTGACCCCCGATTTGGTCGTTGAAAACGCTATGTTGATAGAGCACTTCACCGAGCAGAACGTGGCGCAACGCCAGTGTGAACGTGAACGCGCCCCCGCCTTTCTCATTTGGGCCGCAATCCACATGGTCAATGGTGAGCAATCCGGGCGCCATCCAGCGCGGCATTCGCAATCGCACGCGGCCCACGCGCATAAAATAATGGTCGCTGGCGAAGCGGATGCCGCCGTCTATCGCGCTGACCGACAAAGCGATGCCGACGCCGCAGCCTAGATATTCCTCCAACCCCGTGGGGCCAGCGAAGCGTTTGGCGGAGTGGATAACTTGGGGAAATCCGCGCGTGCGGGCGTAAACGCGGGTCCACACTTGCCCGCCGCTGGCCCCGTCCTCGGTCACCGTCACCACCGCCGCGACGCCACCATCGCGTTCCAAAGGGAGCGGCGCGCCGATCAGGCGGCAGGCCTGCGCCAATACCCAACCGCTTGCGTTCATGCGGCAGGATAGCACTTGCCCCGCATAATTGGCGCTCTGCCCCGCGCCGAGCCGTTTGCCGAACCGGCGTTGCACGGCGTCTGGCAAAGCGACCCATGCGTCACGGCCCAAAAGCTGGCGAAAGCGGAGGTCGGGTAGGTCCGCATCGTGAAGGGCGGGTTGGGCGACCGAGGGGATGGCTTTCGGGGTCATTTCACGAGCTTCCTGTTTAATTTGTTATTTCTGTAATAAGAGAAATCATGAGGCAAAAAATTTTCGGCCCAAATCTAACCGCTATCGGATTTGGCTTTGTCCTTCCCGCCAACGAATTTCAGCAGGCCAACGACCTTCGATCCCAACCGGATGAGCCGCATAATCTGATGCGGCGGGACGTTCAGCATTTGCGCATACCACCCCTCCACCGTGCCCACGAAATCGTGCATATCGTGCAGACGGCCGCGCACCGTGGCGCTGATTTTCGGGTCATCGACGTGGACCATCGCGGCGCGGATGGCGGCGACCATGGGGTCAATTTCGCGTTCCTTGCGTCCCTGCGCCACCTTGCTGGCCATTTGCCAGAGGTCGGTTTCGGCGACATAATGATCGCGCCGGTCGCCCAATACAGGCACCCGCTCCACCAATTTCCAATTCAGCAATTCCTTAATGCTGTTCGACACATTGGAGCGCGCCATGCCCAGCTTTTCGGCGATTTCCTCCGCCGTTAATGGCCGGTCGGACAGCAGGAGCAATGCCTGAATCTGTGCGACGGAGCGGTTGACGCCCCATTGCCCGCCAAGATCGCCCCAACGCAGGACGAAGGCCTCAACGGCGGCGGGGAGTTTATCCGAATCGATAGTTATTTCTGTCATAACAGAAATATCAGGCAAAA
>JBGSSR010000273.1:0-4500 GCA_041736905.1 Sphingomonadaceae bacterium
CAAGCTCTCCACCCCCAAACGCGGGTGCAGCGGGCTGGCCTATTCGGTCGATTATGTGACCGAGGAAGTGAAGTTCGACGAGAAAATCGTGACGCCCGGCGGCGTATTCTACATCGACGGCGCGTCGGTGCTGTATCTGGTCGGCAGCAGCATGGACTGGGTCGAGGACGACTTTCAGGCCGGTTTCGTGTTCAATAACCCCAATGCCAAGGGCGCATGTGGGTGCGGGGAAAGCTTTATGGTGTGAGGGCAACCCTCACCCCATAATCACATATTTCTCGCCCGTGCGTTTCGCCGCATAGTTCATCATCACGTCCACGTTGACGACGTCGGCGAGGCTAATCTCATGGCTATAGTCGCTGGCGAAGATAGTTTTCAGGTTCGCCGCCACGCGCTCGCGCATCGCGATAACCTTTGCCATGCCCGCCTTTTGCAAACGCGGCGTGAGCAACCAGCCGCCGACGTCCCATGCAAAACCGGTGTTGCGCGGTAACTCGGTCGGCGCGCTGTTGAGGATGCCATAGATATAGACTTGCTTGTGAACGGTCGAGCCGTAGACGCTGTATTCCGTCATTTTCGACGCTTGCGCCTGTTCCATGCAGGATAATATTTGCCCCGCCATCTTGCCGCCGCCGATGGCATCGAACGCCAATGTCGCGTCGGTTTCGATGAGTTTCGCGGTCAGCGCGGGCAGGAAATCATCGGCCTCGCTATTGAGCACATGCTTTGCCCCGACGCGGGCAAGGATGGCCTCTTGCTCCGGTTTGCGGACGATGGAGATTAATTCAATCCCCTCCGCCGCGCAGAGTTTGACCAGCATTTGGCCCAAATTGCTCGCCCCCGCCGTGTTGACCATCGCCGTGTGCCCCTCATCGCGCAAAGTCTCTAAGAACGACAAGGCGGTGAGCGGGTTGACGAAACAAGATGCGCCTTCCTTCGTGCTGACATCATCGGGCAGGGGAAGGCAGTTCATGAGTTTCACAACGCGGTAATCGGCATACATCGCGCCGCCCATCATGCCAACTTTGCGGCCGATCATCGCCTGTGCTGCCGGCGAATCGCCCGCGCCCACCACTGTCCCCGCGCCTTCGTTTCCGGGCAGCATGGGTTTGTCGAGGCGGCTTTGCACATGGCGCATAAGGTGTTCGGGCACGGGCACCGATATGACCGCATCATCACCAGCACCGCTGCCCGTGGCCTGACTCCAGTCGGTGACGCCGAACATCAGGCCCAGGTCGGACGGATTAATCGGCGCGGCCTCCAATTTTACCAATACTTCGTCGGGTTCAGGCGCGGGAATCGGGCGTTGTTCAAGGCGTAGGGTGAGGGTGCCATCGCTGCTAATAGTGCTAGTGAGTTGGCGGGTTGTGGTGGGCAATTGAGTCATGGGGGTCTCCTATACCAATCGTTCTAAATTGCGGTGCGCGATTGAGCAATCGGATTTCCTGCGATTCGTCAGTAATTCGTAAAATCGGTATTGGCTTGGCGGCTTTGAAATATGATACACAAAGAACGCTATTGCAAATCATTCGCAAATAATTATGCTGTTGGAGAGCAATTTGCGAAAGGCCCTATGATAATGCAGCACCCAAAGCCAGAGACCCGATTTCAATCGCCCACGCTAAACCGCCATTTCGGTCGCATGCCTACCCTTAACGACCTGCCCGACCCGCAGGCGCGATTGGTACGCGCGTTTCGGCTCACGGTCCTATTCGGTAAGGCAGGCAAATGCCCCATTGCGCAAATCATGCCCATGGTTGGAGGCCTTGCCGCCGCAACGCATTTTGTGCGGGTGGTGCAAGTGTTGGGCGTGCATTGGCCGGAATCCATCCGCATCTATCGACCATGCTGCCCACAGAGCAGCCCCGATGAAATGTTGCTGCTCGACATGATCAATTGCATGGTTCTGCGCGATCTGGCCGGATTTCGGGCCTTGCTCTCCGACATGCTAAGCGAGGCGACGATTGGAGCTATTCAGACGGAAATGGTGGATTTCACCGCCCGCCACATCCGTCCACGCCATGGGGTTTAGGGGGCAAAGTTGCTGACCATAATGTGCAACACGAGCGCCGATAAAATGACCGACGCCATATGCAAATGATGCTATACTTTCGGTTCGGTGCCTTCACCTTTGTTAGGTGGAAGGCACGCAACACAGGAGGCTAATATGAAAACCAACGAAGGAACATTGGACCGCGCCGCGCGGATTATTTTGGGCGTTGTGCTCATTGCACTCGCCGCGACAGGGACAGTCGGTGCATGGGGCTATATTGGTGTCGTGCCCTTGGCAACGGGCCTGATTGGCTGGTGCGGGCTTTATAGCGTTTTGGGTATCAACACCTGCAAAATTAAATAGGGCGGCATAAGGGGGAGGGCGATCGTCGCCCTCCATCCCTGTTTATCCCAACAAGCCTTCCTTCGCGATTTTCTCTTTCCACACCAACGGCGCGAGTTGGTGGACGTTGTTGCCCTCGCTATCCACGGCGACGGTGACGGGGAAGTCCTGCACTTCAAATTCGTAAATCGCCTCCATGCCAAGGTCGGCGAAACCGACGACTTTGCTGCCCTTAATCGCGCGGGCGACAAGATAGGCCGCGCCGCCAACCGCCATTAGATAAGCGCTTTGCCCCTCGGCAATTGCTTTGGTCGCGTCCGGCCCACGCTCCGCCTTGCCGACCATCGCGAGCAACCCTTGGCCGAGCATCATGCGCGTGAAGCTGTCCATCCGCGTCGCCGTGGTTGGGCCAGCGGGGCCGACGATTTCCTCGCCCACGGGATCGACGGGGCCGACGTAATAGATAACGCGCCCCTTGAAATCTACCGGCAATTCCTCGCCCTTGTCGAGCATATCCTTGATGCGTTTGTGCGCGGCATCGCGGCCGGTGAGCATTTTACCATTGAGCAGCAAACGGTCACCTTGCTTCCACCCCTTCACATCGCCGGGCGTCAAGGTGTTCAGGTTGACGCGCTTGGCGGCGCTGTCCGGTTGCCATTCCACCTTGGGCCATTCGTCCAATTTCGGCGTTTCCAAATAGGTCGGGCCGCTGCCATCCAGCGTGAAGTGCGCATGGCGGGTGGCGGCGCAATTGGGAATCATCGCCACAGGCTTTCCGGCGGCGTGCGTCGGATAATCAAGGATTTTAACGTCTAGGATGGTGGAAAGCCCGCCCAAACCCTGCGCACCGATGCCAAGGGCGTTGACCTTGTCAAAAATTTCGATGCGCAATGCCTCGATATCATTTTGCGGCCCGCGCTCCTTCAATTGCGCCATGTCGATGGTGCCCATCAGCGATTCTTTGGCCAGCAACACCGCCTTTTCCGCCGTGCCACCAATTCCAATGCCCAACATTCCGGGCGGGCACCAACCAGCGCCCATTTGCGGCAGCATCTCAAGCACCCAATCGACGATAGAATCGGATGGGTTCATCATTTTGAACTTGGACTTGTTCTCCGACCCGCCGCCCTTGGCCGCGACGTCGATGCCGACGGTGTTGCCCTTCACCATTTGGACGTGCATGACGCAGGGCGTGTTGTCCTTGGTATTACGGCGGGTGAAGGCGGGGTCGGTCAAGATGGAAGCACGCAACTTGTTTTCGGGGTTCAAATAGGCGCGGCGTACGCCCTCATCGACGACCTCTTGCAACGACTTGTCGGAATCGAGCACGCATTTCTGCCCCCATTTAACGAAGACATTGACGATGCCGGTGTCCTGACAAATCGGGCGGTGCCCCTCAGCGCACATGCGGCTGTTTGTCAGGATTTGCGCGATGGCGTCCTTTGCCGCCGGTCCCTTTTCGGCCTTATAGGCCTCACCCAAAGCGCGGATGTAATCCATCGGGTGATAGTAGCTGATGAATTGCAACGCATCGGCAACGGATTCGATGATGTCGGCTTCGCGGATGAGGACGGTCATGGGGATGGCCCTTTCGTAATAGGAGAGTCGTCGTTTGCCCTAAACCCGCGTTGCCGCCATGAAAAGCCTGTGTCGCGATATTCGACTTAAGTTGGCGTTTTACCGGCATTGGGCAATGCGCCGGATTTCAGTGTTGGCATTTCATCGAGTTCGCCCGCGACTTTCAACCAATGGCGCACTTCGTCGCGCTTTTCGTGAATGGACACGATCACAGGGCCAGCGGCAACGCCGATATTGGTGAGCACGGATTCGGACAATTGCAAGGAACTTTCCAAAGTCTCTGGCACGGCATCGGTAACCCCCAATCGATAAAGCTGCGCCGCATGGTGCGTGTCACGCGCGCGGGCGATGATGGGCAAGTCGGGCAGCCATGCGCGTACTTTTTTGGCCAATGTCGCCATCAATACCGGCTCATCCATGGTTAGAACCAAGGCCTGCGCATGGCCAAGGTGCAATCGGTCCATGATTTCCGCGCGCGATACGTCGCCATAAATGACGGGATAGCCAGCATTGCGCCCCTCCGCCACTGCATCAATGTCGGATTCGACCGCGATAAAAGCTCGATTATGCGCACGTAAGAGATCGGC
>JBGSSR010000311.1:0-14990 GCA_041736905.1 Sphingomonadaceae bacterium
CGCGCGGCAGCGGTCAAGGCGCGGAGCATCGCCGCCGCTTCTTCCTCCAACCGCGCCTCACCCGCGCTGTCATGATAATTATCGCCCAACGCATAGACCGTCGTCGCCCCCGTTTCCGCCACCGCGCGGGTTAGGCGGGTCAGCGTCTCCCGGCTGTCATAGGGGGGTAGCATCTGCCCACGGCGGGCAAAAAAACTGCCCTTTTCCAGATGCAAATCGGCGACCAGAAGGCTCGCGCTTTCGATGTGCAACAACGTGCCACAAGGCGTGGCGGCAAAACTGTGACCGGCGAACGAAAGGGGAACCATGCGCCCTTTTGCCTCGCCCATGAGGCGAACGCAAGGGTGGAAATTTGCCACCACCGCCGCTATAGCGCCGCAATGACTGATGCTTCGGAAATCCTGGCCTATAAAGTGGCCGCCTATTATTGTTTCGCCGCTGTGCCCGACCCCGCCGCATTGCGGGAGGAATTGCTCGCATTCGGGGCACCTTTGGGCGTCATCGGCTCCACCCTGATCGCGCATGAGGGGGTAAACGGCACGATGGCGGGGGAGGACGCAAGCATTGACGCATGGATTGCGCACCTCCGCGCGATCCCCGGTTGCGCCGACATGGACGTCAAATATTCCCGCGCCGCCGATAAGCCATTCGGCAAGTTCAAAGTGCGCCTCAAAAAGGAAATCGTGACCTTGGGGCAGGAGGGCGTCGACCCCGTCGGCAATGTCGGCGTGCATGTGGAGCCTGCGGATTGGAACGCGCTGATCAGTGACCCCGACGTGGTGCTCATCGACACGCGCAATTTCTATGAAGTATCGATTGGCACGTTTAAAGGCGCGTTGGACCCGGAGACGCAGGCGTTCCGCGATTTCCCCGAATGGTTTGACTCGCGGGCCAGCCAATGGAAAAGCGGCGCCGCGCCCAAAAAAATCGCCATGTTCTGCACAGGCGGCATACGCTGCGAAAAGAGTACCGCGTTCGTGCGCACGCGCGGGTTTGATGAGGTCTATCACCTGAAAGGCGGCATCCTCAATTATCTGGAACACATCCCAGAAAGCGAGAGTTTGTGGGAGGGCGGATGCTATGTCTTCGACGACCGCGTGTCACTCGGCCATGGCTTGAAACAGGGTGAATATGTCTCGTGCGACAAATGCGGATGGCCATTTTCAAAGGTCGCGCACGGGCCGGACCATGTGTGCCCGCATGAGGAGGCGGCGGAGGAAGGCGCGGCCTAAGGCTTATTTTTTCGCCTTATTTCTTCTGGTCGCGGGCCTTATTCACGGCCGCTTGCATCGCGTCAAAACCTGCTGCGCCCTCGATAATTTCATTGCCGACGACAAAAGTCGGCGTGCCGCCGACGCCCAGGCTCTCCATCAGGTCGAGATTGCTTTCAATCTCGTTCTGATATTCGCCCTTTTGGATTTGTTTGGCGGCCAACGGCACATCCAGTCCTGCCTCTGAAGCAGCTTTAGCGATCGAGGAATCGGTGACGCGACCACCGGCAAAAAGCGATTTTTGAAACGCGGGGAATTTGCCTTGTTCAGCGGCAGCGAAGGCCCATAATGCGGCGGTCTTGCTGCTCGCGGTTAGGATAGGGGCTTCGCGAATGACTACGCGAACGTCTGGATTTTTTGCCAAAAGTTTATCGACATCGGGCAGACTCGACCGGCAATAGCCACAATTGTAATCGGTAAATTTGACCAAGGTAATCGGCGCATCCATGGGGCCCAGAACTGCGCCAAAGAACGGCTTTTCCATCGTTTCGCGCACGCTATCAACTCGCCCGCTGACTTCTTTTTCTTGCAGCGCGATGAGCGCATCGCGCACGACTTCCGGATTATCCATCAGATATTGGTGGACGATGGCCTCAACGCCCTTTTTCTCGGCATCGGAAAAGCCGCTGGCCGAAATGGCGCGCGCGGCGTCTTCACCGGACAGGCCGCCATCGGCCTTATCATCCGCCTTCGCCATGGCGAGCCAGACGGACAGCGCCAAAATCAACACGCCGCCGGCGACAAGCAGCCAGCTAAGCGAAAATCCGCGATTGTTAATGGTGTTGGTCATGGGTCCGGTCCGATGTTAAGCAATAGCGATGTGATTTCGCCTTTCGCTATAGCAGAGGGCGGCCCATTGGCCAGCCCCCTTGGCACCCATAAACGCAACGCCGCAATCAGAAATCGTTCACACCTTTAAGCCATTGGGCCGTGATCATTTTCCTATGACCGGCAAAGCGAAGCCTTCAGGAAGGTAGATCTTTAGGATATCATCGTCACCATTTTCGTTGATAAATGTGCCAATCAGAAGATGGGAAATGGCCAGGCCATTGTTTTCAGAACAAAGGGCAGTCACGCCTTCGACGCTATCCGCTTTTGAAAAAATATCCGCCTGTGCATTTGCAAATTCATGCACATTATCGCCCACACTGACCGTGACCCTTCCTGTAATGACCTGTGGAGCGCGTTGCGTCGTCCACTGCGCCGTCCAAGTGTAGGGTCCACAAACCGTTGTCGTTTGGGTCGTTTGAAAAGGGGCGATTTTGGGTTCTTTCATGACAATTACATTGTCATCGACCATTTTGGCATCATTTGCAGTCGCAGCCATCGGGAGGCAAAGGACAGATATAGATCCAAGGGATACAAAAATCTTCTTTAATTGCATTGCGCTTCTCCCAATATCAAACACGACCCGTTTTTGTAATAAAAGTTTCATAATGACCAAGAATTGGAAATATGATAACATATATATGCCAAGTGACAACAGATATTGTCCATGATTAGTCGAATGACGCGCCCTTTGGCTTACCGCCTTTCGTTTTCCCGCGCGCTTCGGATTTGATTTTCGGCGGTCAGCTTAATATCCTGCGCGCGTATCCAATCGGCGCTATATTCGGGCAGGCCCGCCATCGCCGCATCGGCATCGCGCAGCGCCAGCGCCGGTTCGCCGCGCAAGATATGATGCTCTGCCCCAGCTAAAGCAGCGCGCGGCATGTCGCCCTTGCCCGTGTAAATGATGCCCAGTTGCTTCCAAGCATCGGGATTTTCGCTATCGATAGCAACGGACGCGCGCAGCACGCTTTCTGCCTCAGGCAGCATTGCCGGGTCTTCGGTGGCGATAAGAGCAAAGCCGAACAGGGTCGCGATCAAAGGGTGGTTGCCGGACAATTGCGTCGCCGTCCGCAATGGCCCCAAGGCCTCCGCCGGTTTTCCGGACTCAAGCAGGATTTGGCCTAGCAATTCATAGTAATAGGGGTTGGTCGGATCCAGCGCGATAAGCGCCCGCGCCTCCGCCTCCGCATTGTCCACGAATTTCCATTTGTGATAGGCATAGGCACGCGCATAATGCGCCGATGGCCGCGTGTCGGACGCGGGGTATTGCGCCAACGTTTTATTCGGATCTTGAATAAAGCCGCGCAATTTCCCCTTTACCAGGCCAAAGCCAGCCTCCCATTTCGCATTTAACGGCGCGTCCCATGCGGCGTCGGCGCGGTAAGTATCCTCCAACACGGCGGCGCGTTCGCCGCTCATCGGGTGGGTAGTGGCGTAGCTGTTTTCCGTCGTACGGCCCAACCGGAATTCATAGGTTTGCAGTTTCTTGAAGAAATTCACACTGCCCTTGCCGGAAATGCCGGCGATGGACAGGAACCGCGCGCCCGACGCATCGGCGACGCTTTCCTGCGTGCGGCTGTACGACAGGAAATTGTTCATCGCCACTTGTTGCCCCATCATCATGGTGGCCATGCCCGCATCGGGTGCGCCCGCCAATGCCATGCCGATACCGGCAATCAGGCTGAGCAAGCTAATCCCCATGGCGGGGCGCGCGCCATCCTCAAACCGGATGACGTGGCCGCCGATGATATGGCCCAGTTCATGCGCAATCACGCCCTGCACTTCGTTCGCGCTCTCGGCGGTTTCGATGAGGCCGGTATGGATATAAATCCGTTGCCCCCCCGCGACAAAGGCATTGATGGAGCTATCCTGAACTAACACGATTTCCAATGCGCCGGGCGACAATCCCGCCGCCTCAGCCAAAGGGGCGGCGATTTCCTCCAAATAGGTTTCCGTTTCCGCATCGCGCAGGATGGATTGCGCATAAGCGGGCCGCACCATTAACAACGTGGAAAGGAACAGCAAGGTGAACAGGCGCGCGGCCTGTTGCGGGATGCTGTATGCGGGGCGGGCTTGCGCGGCGGTTCGGCTCATGGTTGCACGCTGCCGCATCGCGGATGAACAGGCAATGAAAATATGCGCTATTCGGCCTCGTCATTAGGCTGTGCCAACTCATCGGGTCTGGTCCAAATCCATGTGCCGGTGATGAGCGCCGCAATGCAGGGCGCCAACCAATAGGGCCATGAGATAAAATACAGCGCCAACGCAATGCTGAATGCAAACGCAAGGGTCGCGGCCCATTTGCCCTTACGACTAATCGCGCCATTTTCGCGCCACGCGACGATGTGCGGGCCGAATGTGGGGTTGGCAATCAACCAAGCCTCTAATTTGGGCGAACTGCGCGCGAAACAAAAGGCGGCGAGGATGACGAAGGGAACGGTGGGGAGCAACGGCAGCGCGACCCCCAGAGCACCTAGGGCAAGCGCCAGCCATCCAGCGGCAAGGTAAAGGGGGCGGGCGAACATGTGCCCTTTGTGGGCGATTTTGGGCGGGAAGGGAAGGGGGGGGTGATGACTACAGAAATCTAAAAATACACATTCAATCTACCTAATTCCAAGAAAAAAACTACACAGATTTGTATATTGATGTACACACGAAATTTGTGTACAAGGCGATTCGAAAGGAATTGCCCATGTCAGCACACCAAGAAATTGAAACTCTTTTGAAGTCATGCCCGGAAACCAGTCGCATATTGGAAATCGATCCTGCCACTGCGGCGGAAATTTTGAGTGAAAGAAACCAAGGTAACAGGCCGCCAAAGCCCAACAAGGTTCAGCAATTTGCGGCAGATATGGCCAACGGAAGATGGGGGCTAACAGGCGATACCCTTAAATTCGCGCCAGATGGTCGATTATTGGATGGTCAGAATCGATTAGCGGCTTCTGTACGTTCAAATGCGCCCTTTAAAACTCATGTCGTTTTCGGAATTGACCCGGCACTTTTTGGTAGGATGGATATTAGTAAACCCAGAAATGCAGCTGATGTTCTCCACATTGCGGGTTACAAATACGCCTCTACTTTAGCATCCGCGCTGCGGTGGGTGCATCTACTAGATACAAATCCGTATAACAGAGAAACATTGCAGCCAGATTTTGTCTTAGAGTTAGCTCGCTCAAGTTACCCTGATATTGAAGATGTAATTAGATATGGTCGAGAAATAAACAGACAATTTGCACATCCAGCAGGGCAGGCGGCCGCTTTAATGTACAAATTTTTTAAGTCAGATCAAAATAAAGCAGAAGAATTTTTTCAAGCTTGGATAAAGGGGCAGAGAAGCGGAAAATATCAAATCATTGATACTATGCAGGCCTTGTTACATGCACAAAAAGCGAACAATAATGGCCGTATTCATGAATTGACTCGAGCTGCCGTCATTGTGAAAGCATGGAATATTTTCATGGCAGGCCATAAAGGCTCACTGCAACAACTACAGGCCGCAATGACCGCCCATATTGAAGAAATTTCATAAGTTTGTAGTGGGAAGCGGGCGATCCCGCTCCCCATTATGATCGACATCGCAATAAAATTGCGATCTACAACTTCCCTGTCAACTCCGGCACGATGTTGAACAGATCGCCGACCAGGCCTACGTCCGCGACTTGGAAAATCGGGGCGTCTTCGTCCTTGTTGATGGCGATGATGGTCTTGCTGTCTTTCATACCGGCGAGATGCTGGATAGCGCCGCTGATGCCGACGGCGATGTAGATTTCGGGCGCGACAATCTTTCCGGTTTGGCCGACTTGATAGTCGTTGGGAACATAGCCCGCGTCCACCGCCGCGCGGCTGGCGCCGACGCCTGCGCCGAGTTTGTCGGCCAGGGGAACGATGATCTCCTCAAACTTCTCCGCACTGCCAAGCGCACGACCGCCGGAGACGATGATCTTGGCTGAGGTCAATTCGGGGCGGTCGGATTTGGCGATTTCTTCCGAGATAAACGCAGAGGTTCCCGCGTCCGATGCGCCGCCGACAACCTCAATCGTCCCCGACCCGCCAGTGGTTTCCGCCTTGTCAAAGGCGGTCCCGCGCACGGTGATGACCAGTTTGGCATCGGTACTTTCGACCGTCGCGATGGCATTGCCCGCGTAAATCGGGCGGGTGAAGGTCTTTGGCCCCTCAACCGAGAGAATGTCAGAGATCTGCATCACGTCGAGCAAGGCGGCCACACGCGGCGCGATGTTCTTGCCCGTCGTGGTGGCGGGCGCGATGAAGGCGTCGTGGGAGGCCATCAGGTCCGCAATCAACGGCGCAACGTTTTCGGCGAGCGCATTGGCGAGGCTGGCGTCATCAGCGATGTGGACAGTCGCCACGCCCGCAACTTCGGCGGCCTGTTTCGCTACATCGCCGCAGTTATGCCCTGCAACAATCGCATGCACTTCGCCCAATTTCGACGCAGCGGTAATCGCGGCGAGGCTGGCATCTTTCATGCCGACATTGTCGTGTTCAATCCATACGAGCGTTTTCATTATGCTACTCCCAACGCTTTGAGTTTCGCGACCAGCGCGTCAACATCGGCGACTTTCTCACCCGCTTGCCGCACGGGCGGTTCGGACACTTTCAACGTCTTCAACCGCGCCGTCGTGTCCACGCCCAGATCAGCGGGGGTTTTGACGTCGAGCTGCTTTTTCTTCGCCTTCATAATGTTGGGCAGCGACGCATAGCGCGGCTCATTCAGGCGCAGGTCGGTGGTGACGATGGCGGGCAGCGTCAGCTTAACCGTCTGCAACCCGCCGTCGATTTCGCGGCCCACGGTCACGCTGTCACCATCGACAACCACGGTATTGGCGAAGGTCCCCTGCGGACGACCGGTCAGCGCGGCGAGCATTTGGCCCGTTTGGTTGCTGTCATCATCGATCGCTTGCTTGCCAAGGATAACGAGGCCGGGGGCTTCTTCTTCCATCAATTTGGCCAGGATTTTGGCGACGGCGAGCGGTTCAACTTCGTCATCGGTTTCAACGAGAATGGCGCGATCCGCCCCCATAGCCAGCGCCGTGCGCAAGGTTTCCTGTGCCTTTGCGGGGCCAACCGACACGGCGATGATTTCCTCCGCCTTGCCCGCTTCCTTAATGCGAATGGCCTCTTCGACGGCGATTTCGTCGAAGGGATTCATGCTCATTTTGACATTGGCCAGATCCACGCCCGACCCATCGGCCTTCACGCGCGGTTTGACGTTATAATCAATCACCCGTTTGACGGGGACGAGGATTTTCATGGGATGGCCTCCTGTTGCAACGGCGCGCATAATAGCGGGCCACGTAATTTTGCCACCCAAATGCGGCCAATTGCATAGGATTGCAAGCCCCTTGCGCCCAAAAAGGGCGGTATCGGCATGGTGATACGCGGGGACGCTACGGCAAGGCTTGAGCGGCGCAGGCACAAAAAAAGGGGCCGATTGCGCGGCCCCTCTTGTGTCGTCAAATTAGGAGGCGAATCACGCCACTTTTTTGACTTCCGCCACAATCTTCGTCGCTGCATCGCCAAGGTCGTTGGCGGCGACAATGGGCAGGCCGCTGTTCGCCAGAATGTCCTTGCCCGCCTGCACATTGGTGCCTTCCAAACGGACGACCAGTGGCACCGACAAATTGACTTCCTTCGCGGCGGCAACGATGCCTTCCGCGATGATGTCGCATTTCATAATGCCGCCGAAGATGTTGACGAGGATGCCCTCAACCGCCGGATCGGACAGGATGAGTTTGAACGCCGCCGTCACCTTTTCCTTGTTCGCGCCGCCGCCCACGTCGAGGAAGTTGGCAGGGAATGCACCGTTCAGCTTGATGATGTCCATCGTCGCCATGGCAAGGCCTGCGCCGTTGACCATGCAGCCGATGTTGCCGTCGAGTTTGATGTAAGCAAGGTCGTATTTCGATGCTTCGACCTCGGCGGGGTCTTCTTCGGTCTCGTCGCGGAGCGCAGCGATGTCGGGGTGGCGGAACAGGGCGTTGCCGTCAAACGCGACCTTCGCATCCAGCACCAAAATCTTGCCGTCTTTGGTTTGCACCAAGGGGTTGATTTCGCACATTTCCATGTCGGACTGCACGAATGCGGTGTACAATTTCTTCACCGTATCTTGTGCTTGTGCGGCCAAATTGCCTTCAAGAAGCAGCGCGTCCGATGCTTTCTTCGCATCGTCATCGGTCAGGCCCGTGGCGGGATCGATGGTGATGGTGTGAATTTTTTCCGGCGTGTCGTGCGCGACATCCTCAATATTCATGCCGCCTTCGGTCGAGACGATCATCGCGATGCGGCTCGATTTGCGATCGACCAGCAGCGAGAGGTAGAATTCCTTCTCAATATCCGCGCCGTCGGTGATGTAGAGTCGGTTGACTTGCTTGCCCGCGTCGCCAGTTTGGATAGTGACAAGCGTGTTACCCAGCATGTCCTTCGCATGCGCCTCTACTTCATCGAGGCTGAACGCGAGGCGGACGCCGCCCTTCGCATCGGCGGGCAGCTCCTTGAACTTGCCCTTACCACGGCCACCGGCGTGGATTTGCGATTTCACGACATACAGCGGCCCGGGCAATTTCTTGGCGGCGGCAACGGCTTCTTCAACCGACAGTGCGGCATAGCCTGCGGGAATGGCGATACCGAATGTCGCCAGCAATTCCTTGGCCTGATATTCGTGGATATTCATGGGCAATGTCCCTTTTCATGCGTGGTCATTCGGGTGAGGGCGGCGGCGCAAATGGCCCGAGTCCACCCCCAATGGTCCACATCCCCTTTGCATAAATAGGCGGCCATTGCCACCCCCTACGATAGTAAAGGGTATGACTTTATTTGATAATGATTTGCAGGAACTGCATAGCTATGCAAATATCGCAATGAAAAACCCCCTCACCGCATGGGGGAGAGGGTTTTTGACGCTTATGCTTTGGTCGCGTTATACCGTTCAATCGCCTCAACGGTTAGGCGACGGGCTTCTTCTGCATCGCCCCATTTGCCGACACGCACCCATTTTTCGGCTTCTAAGTCCTTGTAATGCGTGAAAAAATGCTCAATCTGCGCAAACGTAATGTCGGGCAAATCGGCCTTTTCGCGCACGTCGGTGTAATAGGGGAAGGTCGCCGTGTCGGGGACGCAGACCAATTTCTCATCGCCGCCATGCTCATCCTCAAGATGCAAAACCGCAATGGGTCGCACGCGCACGACGCTGCCGGGGACGAAGGGGCTGCGCGCGATGACCAAGGCGTCAATCGGGTCGCCATCGTCGCTGAGCGTGTGCGGTACGAAGCCATAATTGGCGGGGTAGCGCATTGGCGTGTGCAAAATGCGGTCGACGAACAACGCGCCCGATGCCTTGTCAAATTCGTATTTGACGGGCTCGCCGCCCAAGGGAACCTCGATAATGACGTTCAGGTTATTGGGCGGATTTTTGCCGGTTTCGATGTGCTCAATACGCATGGGAGAGTTTCCTTTTACGGTGTAGTTATTGGGCGGGGACTTTGGGGGCCAAAAGGGCCTCTAACCCCGAAGGTCCATCGCCTATTTTTTCCAGCGCCGGATAGAGCAGCCCGCCGGAATAGTCGATGCTAAAATCTGCCTTTGCCTTTTCTTTTTCCGCGGTGATCAAGATGGGCTTTTTGTCCGCAGCGGCCGTTGCAATCGCGCTTTCCCATGCGTCATAGGTAAAGGCGATGCCATTCACGGTCAGTATTTTGTGCCCGATGGAAAGGCCGCTGACAAAGGCGGGGCTGTCCCATACGACCTCTTTTATCTCGCCCTTTTCATTCACGGAAAGCCCGACGGAAAAGGTATAGGTGCGCGATTTTGCGCGCTTCTCATTACCCGCAATCGCACGCGATTTATTGGGGGTGTAGACGAGGCGATAACCACCCATCTCCAACCCTTTGAGCGGCGCATTCTCGGTCGGTTGATACACGCGCGACTGCAAAAATGCATCCCAGTCATAGGGATGAACGGCGTTCAACGTATCGACGATGTCTATATACGTAAAAGTCCGCACGCCCCAATCACCATCTTTACCGCCGAAAAAGGCGCGGGCGAAATCGTCCAGCGACTTGGTGCCGCCGGTTTCGGCGCGGATGATTTGGTCCGCCTCCAACCAGATGAGCAGACCCTCGTTATAATAATCCTCATTACGCTGCACACTGTTCCAACCCACAGGGCGGCGGGCCTTTATGACCGGATCGGCGGTGGTATCGACGAGAGGACGCCAGCGGCGACCTGTGCGCTGCTCCATACCCGCGGCAATGATGGCCAGCGAATCGAGCGTGTCTTGCAACGAAAACAGGCCGGACCGATTGCCAAGGACATAGCCCCAAAACTGCGTTTGCCCCTCATAGACCCAGAGCAACTCGCCATGTTGTGGCACGTTGAAATTGGCGGAGAACAGCCCATCGGGGCGGCGATGCTTGCCAATCCAGCTGTGCACATATTCGTGCGGCAACAGGTTGCGGCGGCCCGGCCCTTCGTCCCATGCCGTGAAATAATCCGGCTCAACCCCGTTTTCGGAGGATCGGTGATGCTCCAACCCAATGCCGCCAAGCCGGTCACTGAGCGAAAGGAGGAAAGAGTAACGGTCAAACGGTTCGCTACCGAACAACGCCTTGCCCTCGCGCACTAAGGCGCGGTGCGGTTCAATTTGGGCCTCGGTCGCCTCCAGATACTTGGCCTCATCGGCGACGATGAACAAATCGACGTTATCGGACAGGGCAACGGATTTGGTGAACTGCCCCGCAAAAATCGGGCTATCGACCAAGGTGTCGTAGTCCGTGCGTTCCAGATTTACGGTGTTGGGGCAGGGCGTTGTTATGCACACCACGCGGTCTTGGCGAAGCGCGGTTTCCGCCTGCCATCCGTCGGGCAAAATAAATTGCGCCTCCACCGCAATCCCGCGCGCGTAATAGCCGGCGGGATAAAAACTCAACTGCATCCAACGCAGGTTCATGATTTCCGGCGTCGCCACCACGCGTCCCTGCGCACCATCGGTGGCAGACAGGAAGTCGAAGGTTATGGCGACTTCTTTCGCCTCCGTTGGCGGGGAGAAGCGGATGGCGTGAACCTCCAACGGATCACGCTGCCACGGCACAACGACGCCGCCAACCGTAATGACCAGATTGGCTACCTTATCCATCTCCCCACGCGGAGCATGGGTGCCGGGAAGCCAATTGGGGAATAGGATAACCATCTCGCCATTTTTCGCGATGGAGGCGGCGGTGACGGGCATGGTTTGCCGCACCGACAAAATGCCCTGCTTATACCCCTTCGTATCCACACGCACCATCATTGCGCCGGGCATCACGATGTCACGTGGCGCGGGGATTTGCGTGGTGACGGGTTGCCAGTCTGGCCGCGAATTGTCGCCAGTCAGCTCGAATTTTTCGGTGGTCACTTTGGCGGCAGGCTCGGGCGCTTCCTCCTCATTCGCCATCACTGGCGCGGCCAGCAACAGGGCAAGAGTGGCAAAGGAAGGGGCGAGGGCGCGGCGCGCGCGGACGAGGGATGTGCTCATACCCCACCTCTAAACGCCAAAGCCGCGCCCTGTCCAGAGATAGAGCGCGGTCTTTAGACGTAAGGATGGCAAGCCGTTAGCCGCCCAATTCCACTTTGCGATACAAATCGCGGCGGTCGTGCGACAAATTCGGCTCAAACATCGGCAAGGTGTCATTGAACGACATCGGGCGGCCAAAGAGATAGCCCTGAATTTTCTTGCACCCCAATTGCCGGATCAGCGCCAATTCTTCCTCCGTCTCCACGCCCTCTGCCGTGGTGGACATTTTCAAGGAGTCGGCCATTGCGACCACGGCGCGGATAATGGCGAGGCATTCGTCCACGCCCTTAGCCGCGCCGGTGACGAAGCTGCGGTCAACCTTAATCGTGTTGAACCGCGTTTTGCGCAGGTAACCCAAGGACGAATAACCCGTGCCGAAATCGTCCAGCGACAATTTGATGCCCAATGCCAACACTTGGTCGAGCACCTGCACTGCCATGCCGCCATCGCGCAGGAACAAGCTTTCGGTGACTTCCAGCTCAAGCCTCTGCGCGGGCAGGCCGGAATCGCGGAGCGCCGAGACAACGCTGGTGATGAAATTGGCGCTCATCAATTGGTCGGCGGAGACGTTGACCGCGACCTTCACTTGGCTGGGCCATTGCACGGCATCGAAACAGGCGCGGCGCAGTGCCCATTCGCCCATCGGGATAATCAACCGTGCTTCTTCGGCCAAGGGAATGAATTTGACCGGTGAGACGTTGCCATATTTCTCATTGGTCCAGCGCATTAAGGCCTCGAACCCGGTCAAGGTGCCATCCATGGCATCGACCACGGGTTGATAAACCAGATGCAATTCATCTTTATCGAGTGCGTGGCGCAGTTCGATCTCCATCAATCGGCGTTCCTCCGCCATCGCGTGGAGTTGCGGTTGATAGGCGTTGTGCACACCGCGTCCGTCCTCTTTCGAGCGATACAAGGCAAGGTCAGCGGACCGCATCAGCATCTCGACGCTGCGTCCATCGCGAGGACCGACCGCGCTGCCGACGCTGGCACCGATATAAATGGTGTGTTGGTCTACTTCATAAGGACGCGAAAGCGACGTGATGATGGAGCGGGCGAGGTTGTTAATATGGGTCGAATCGCTGGCATCGCGCACGACGACGGCGAACTCGTCCCCGCCAAGGCGTCCGCACAATTCATTGGGGCCCATCAATGCCTGTAACCGTTTCGACACCTGGGCAAGAAGACGGTCACCAACGGGGTGGCCAAGGGTATCATTCACCTGCTTAAACCGGTCAAGGTCGATCATCATAAAGGCGCAACGCGCCCCCCATTGTTCGGTATAGGTCAACGCCGCCGACATCGATTCGTTCACTTGCAAACGGTTGGGCAGGCCGGTCAGTGTGTCGAAACGGGCAAGGTGTGAGATTTTTTCTTGGCTTTGGCATTGTTCGGTCACATCGGAGCCGACGCCGCGAAAGCCCAAAAACCCGCCTGAGTCGCCGATGCGCGGGCTAGCCGATAATTCCCACCAGCGTTGCTGTCCATTCATGAGGACGGGAACGGTCAGGTTGCTGAACGCCTCTCGCTTTTTCAATTTGTCGGCGAATTCGTGCAGTTCTGCCGGATAATTGCCGGTTTCCCAAGCCTCACCAGCCACCAATTTCAAGATCGGTTGCCCTTCGACTTCGCGTGAGTCTTTGCCCAAGGCGTAGGCGAAGCGCGGCGAAACGTGGATGGCGCAGCGTGCGGTATCGGTTTGCCACAACCAATCTGCGCCCGAATCTTCAAACTCACGCAGGAGCAGGCTGACCGTTTCCGACTTATCGCGCAGCCGCATTTCGCTCATCCGGCTTAGGATTTGCGCCCGGCATTGGCGCACGACGCCCACGCACAATGGAACCGCGATGCCCACGCTGCCTAGCGCCAGCAACGGTTGCCCAACCCATAAGAAAGACGCCGCCGCCGTTACGCTGACCATCGATGCGAATATAATCGACAAGGAGGGCAACGTGGACAAGCTAATCACCAACGCAACCATGAGGACAATCACAGCGGAATGCAGGGACAAAAGCGCCAAAAGCGTGTCTTGCACCGGTTTTCCCGCAAATAAGATGCCAATAAACCCGGCCGACCAAATCAACCCGCCGACAAAGGCGAACATTTGAATGCGGCCAAATTCTCCTCCAGCCACGGCGCGGCGTCCATTTCCGGTCATTGCCTTTGTGCTGTGATGCACCCAAAAGGCAAAGGCGGTGTTGCACAGCACCCACGCAAGCAACAGCGGCATGGCGACGGTCTTAAATTGGGCCAAAGCCGTTAAACCACCCAATGCGATAATGACGCCCGCCCGCATATTGGAACTGGCGGTGATGGTAGACATTTGTAGCGCGCGAATTTCGCCCCAATCCTGACTGCCCTTGTCGGTCAGGCCGAACAAGGCCCGAATCGGCAATTCGGACGGAAGCGGAGTCACATTATGGGCTTGGTCGGTTCGGACTTTGTTTAGCATGCACCTGCCATAGCGCGGCAGGCGTTACCTATTGGTAAGCACAGGGCTAAATATTTCGCGGAAACATTGATTCTTTTGGCCAAATTGAAACAAGATTTGGGCTGCATTATTGTGCGCGGGGCGGTAGGGGGCGGTATGTTTGACGCACTGATAACCTCAACCCTGCTTGTCGCATTGGCTGAAATTGGCGATAAGACAATGTTATTGGCCATTATTCTGGCGACCCGATACCGTGCACCCCTTCCGATAATTGCGGGCATATTCGCTGCAACGATTGTTAACCATGCTCTGGCCGCTTTTGTAGGCAGTCAAGTGGCCGGTTTGCTCGAATCAATTTGGTTTCGCTATGCGATCGCGGCCGGTTTCATATTCATGGCGGGTTGGACCCTGATTCCCGACACGATGGATGAGGATGAAGGTAATGTAAAACAGCGTGGTGGCGTGTTCTTAACCACATTGGTCGCGTTTTTTATCGTTGAAATGGGCGACAAGACGCAGATTGCAACGATTGCCTTGGGCGCGCGGTTTGACGATGTTTTGTGGGTTGCGCTGGGCACGACGCTGGGCATGATGATTGCCAATATCCCCGCCGTTTATTTGGGCGAAGCGTTGGTCAAACGGGTGTCGATGAATGCCGTGCGCATTGTTGCGGCAAGCATGTTCCTCTTGCTTGGCCTTTGGCAGCTGGCGGAAATTTGGGGTTATTGGCCGCTAAGTTGACGGTGGGTTGATATCCGCCATTGCCGTCTGTTACACCCTCATAACGAATGGGAGTGGGGGACAAGCATTGAACCGGCGGCATATTTTGGCCCTATTGGGCAGCAGCTTATTAACCACGCATTTGCCCGCGTGCGCGGCTGGCGCGGCGCGG
>JBGSSR010000016.1:0-4845 GCA_041736905.1 Sphingomonadaceae bacterium
TGGTTTTCCCCGCGCCATTGGGGCCTGTGAGGACGATGAGCGGCGCGGTAAGGGTCAGCGACAACGCCGCATGGCTGCGAAAATCAGTGAGGTCGAGGCGTGACAATGTGCACGGTGTTTCGCCGCCGCTTTTAGCTTCATCGTGCGTTATGCCATCGTCCATGCCGCAGTCCCTGCCTCGCGCAGTTTGGCTTGGCAAGACTTTATACAGGTGAGGTCAGAGCTGCCGCACCGTCGCCAGCATCGCGGACAAATCGCTGCGCAGTTCAAGCAGGCTTTGCCGATGGTGCGGGGTCAATCCGGCGGGTGCATGTTCGGATGGGGTGGGGGTTGAAGGCGGAAGCACAGCATCTCCGCCGGCCAACACCGCCCGCGCGCCCGCAAAGGTATAGCCCTGCCGGTTCACCAAATCGTCAATGTGGCGGATAAGGTCCAAATCGGTGCGCCGGTAATAGCGGCGGCCACCGGCGCGTTTGACGGGGCGAAGCTGACCAAAGCATTCCTCCCAATAGCGCAGGATATGGGGTTTCACGCCGGTTTCCGTCGCCGCCTCACCAATGGTGCGGAAACGCTCGTCCGTCATATTATCGCTTTCAGGATGCAGGGCGTCCGCCATGCAATCGCCCTATTTCAGGCCCGCAACCTTGCGCCGCATATGTTGGCTGGGGCGGAAGGTCAGGACGCGACGCGGGGAAATCGGCACTTCAACGCCGGTCTTGGGGTTGCGGCCCACACGCTCCGTCTTATCGCGCAACATGAAGGTGCCAAAGCCGCTAATCTTCACATTCTCACCGGCGTAGAGCGCGGTGGTGACATGGCCAAGCAAGGATTCGATGATTTGCGCCGCATCACTGCGCGACAGGCCGACGGTTTTGTTGATTTTATCGGCCATTTCGGCACGGGTCAGCGTATCAGATTGCGTCATATCGTCTCTCCGCCATGAATCTCTATTACAGACAGTAACATAGAACGGTAAGTTCGCAATGTAAAATAGATGTGACCGTTCACACGGGGCTTGGCCGAAACCATCAATCCATATACTTCAGGCCCGACCGCAAATAATCCCATCCGGTGATGAGCGTCAGCACGGCGGCGGCCCAAAGCAGCATCAACGACCCGACCTTAACCCACGCAATAAACGGCACTGCACCCGCCAAAATCAACCCGCCCAGCGCGACCAATTGGAACGTCGTTTTCCACTTGGCCAGATTGGACACCGGCACCGACACCTGCAACCCTGCCAAAAATTCGCGCAGACCCGATACGATAATCTCCCGCAACAAAATAATCAGCGCGGCGATGGTGTGCCAGCCATCAATGTCGCGGGTAAAAACCAGCATGAGGATCACGGCGGCGACCATGATCTTGTCCGCTATCGGGTCCAAAAACACACCCAATTTCGAAACCGTCGCCTGCGCCCGCGCCAAATATCCGTCCAGATAATCGGTGAAGCCCATCAAACAATAGAGCAGCCACGCGGCCATATAATCCCACGCAATCGTCCCTTGCATCACGCGCGGGACGGCGGCGCCATCGACGAATTTGGGCCAAATCAGCAGCACCAGCAAAGGCACGGCGACAATGCGTGACAGGGTCAATATATTGGGCAGGCTAAACATGGTTGCGGTCTTTAGCGCGGCTTGCCGATAAAATCACGCGCCGATTGCATTGGCCAAATGGATAACACGCGCGAGCGTTTCATATAATTGACCCTAATCACTGGCAAAGCCGCATTTTCATCGCTAAGCGATATGCCCATCGGGGCAAATGGGGACGACACAAACGATGCAAACCAGCATGAGCTTGCTTAAAAAACGGCGTTTCCTGCCGCTGTTCGTGACGCAATTGCTGGGCGCGTTTAACGACAATTTGTTCAAAAACGCGATGGTCCTGTTCGTCGTTTATGGCGTGTATCAGGACCCGCAGTCCGAAACGATATTCAGCGGCGTGGCCAGCGCGTTGTTCATCATCCCTTTCATCGCCCTGTCTGCCGTGTCGGGGCAATTGGCCGATTCCACCGATAAATCGCGCATTATCCGCATTGTGAAGGCGGCGGAGATTGTCATCATGCTGGCGGGCGGTGCAGGGCTCCTCATGGCGGCGCATGGCTATGCCGTGACCAATATTGCCATCCCGCTGATGCTGCTCGCATTGTTTGCCATGGGGGTGCACTCGACCTTTTTCGGGCCGATTAAATACGCCATTTTGCCGCAGCATTTGCACGATGATGAGGTTTTGGGCGGCACCGGATTGGTAGAGGCGGGGACGTATATCGCCATTTTGCTCGGCACGATTTTGGCGGGGTTGATTAGTGTAAAGGTTGCCGCCTTCGCCGTCGTTTTAACCGCCATTATCGGCTATGCAACGGGCCGATACGTGCCCCCCGCCCCGGCGGAACGCGACGCGCCAACGGTCGATTGGAATATTTTCCGCTCCAGTTGGCGCTTGGTCGCGGATACGATGCACATCAGGCGGCTGTTTCTGGCGATTGTCTCGATCAGCTTTTTCTGGTCGGTCGGTTCCATCTTGTTCATCCAATTCCCGCCGCTCGCCAAAAACGTGTTGACCGCGGATAAGGCCGTGGCCAGCCTGTTTCTCGGCGTGTTCTCCATCGGCATTGCCATTGGTTCGGTCGCGGTCAACCGATTGTTGAAGGGCGAGGTTTCCGCCCGCTATTGCAAGGTATCGGTCTTGGTCATGGCGGCGTTTGTCGTTGCATTCCACTTCGTGTGCCGCGTGTGGCCCGCGAAAGCCGAAGGGCTCTACACATTGACCGAGGTGCTCACCCAACCGATGGCCGCGCCGTTGCTCCTTACGTTGTTGGGCATAGCGGTTGCGGGCGGGATGTTCGTGGTGCCGCTCTACGCCTTCCTCACCACCACCGTCGCCAAAAGCGCGGCGGCGCGCACGATTGCGGCGAATAATATCGTCAACAGCCTGGCCATGGTCGCGGGGTCATTGATTGCCTTAGGGCTCAGCGCGGCGGGGGTTGAGGTGGTCAATCAGATCCTCTTAAGCGCCGCCATGTGTTTTGTCTCTGCATGGCTCGCCACCCTGCTCCACCGTGCCGAAATGGCGAAGCATTGATGCGCATTTGGCGCTTTGCGCCAAAGTGACGCCAGCATGGGATTGACGCCCTAAATTCCTATGCGAAAGCCATAATTTTGCTATCGATTCTCTGGTGCATTTCCTATAGGGGCCGCTTAACATTCGCGCTGGTCGAGTCTTTGCACGGAACCGGCGGCGTCGCCCCACCCAAAATCAGGAATTGTGCATGTTCTGGAGCCGCCTTTTTAACTTCAACAAAAACGACATGGCCATCGACCTTGGCACGGCCAACACGTTGGTTTATGTGCGCGGCCAAGGCATCGTTCTGAACGAGCCTTCGGTTGTCGCCATCGAAACTATCAACGGTGTAAAGCGCGTGCGCGCCGTGGGCGACGAGGCGAAGATGATGATGGGCAAGACCCCCGATTCGATTGAGGCCATCCGGCCGCTTCGCGATGGCGTTATCGCCGACATCGACGTGGCCGAGGACATGATCAAATATTTCATACGCAAAGTATCGGGCGGCAAGACGTCGTTTTTCTCTGCCCCTGAAATCGTCATTTGCGTGCCATCGGGCTCCACCTCGGTTGAGCGCCGCGCCATTCGTGATGCCGCCAGCAATGCGGGCGCGCGCGAAGTGTTCCTGATTGAGGAACCCATGGCGGCGGCGATTGGCGCGGAAATGCCCGTGACCGAACCCATTGGTTCGATGGTCGTCGATATCGGCGGCGGCACCACGGAGGTCGCGGTGCTCTCCCTGCGCGGGTTGGCCTATACCACATCCGTGCGCACCGGCGGCGACAAGATGGACGAAAGCATCGTCTCTTACATCCGCCGCCACCATAATCTGCTCATCGGGGAAGCCACGGCTGAACGGATAAAGAAAGAATATGGCACGGCGAAACCGCCCGCCGATGGCACGGGCCAAATCATCCACATCAAGGGCCGCGACTTGGTCAATGGTGTGCCCAAAGAAATCGAAATCACGCAGGCGCAAATTGCCGAGGCTTTGTCCGAACCCGTTTCGAACATTGTGGAGGGCGTGCGCATCGCGCTGGAAAACACCGCGCCTGAACTGGCCGCCGATATCGTCGATCAGGGTATTGTCCTGACCGGTGGCGGCGCGTTGCTGCACGGATTGGATGAGCATTTGCGTGATGAGACCGGCCTGCCCGTCATTGTCGCCGATGATCCCTTGGCCTGCGTCGCCATTGGCACTGGCCGGGCGATGGAAGACCCCATGTTCCGCGGCGTCCTCTCCAGCGCGTAATTCAAAAGGGTCCCGACTCTAAGAAAGGCATTGGCAGATGGCGCCGCCCCCTAACCGACGCCCCGGTTACTCCCGAAAGGCGCAATATAGCATCTTCTTCACCTGGCTGATTGCGGTCGGCGGGGTGGGGCTGGCCGCGCTGTTCCTGATCCTGTCGGTGCTCGACCCGCAATCGGCCAATGGCATGCGCACGGCGGCGCAGGAAGTTACCGCGCCGATCACCCGCGTTACGCATTCGATAAGCAGCGCGATTGGCAATGGCATCGACACCATCTCCGCCTATTTCAACGCCGGCTCCCGCGTCCGCAAGATGGAGGCGGAGGCGAAGGCCAACCGCGCAAAAATCATTGAGGCACGCGGGATTGCGCAGGAAAACGCGCAACTGAAAAAACTGCTCGGCCTATCACAGACCACGGAAAGACCAGTCGCTGTCGGCGAACTCATCGCCAGCACGGCCAGCAGCACGCGCCGATTGGGCATGTTGTCGGTGGGCGGGAACCGTGCGCTCACCCGCGGGATGCCGGTGC
>JBGSSR010000018.1:0-4862 GCA_041736905.1 Sphingomonadaceae bacterium
GCACCCATTCGCCGACGCGCGCGGCGTCGCTATCGCCCAATTGGACGTAGGGAAACTCATCGCCCTTCACTCGCAGCACGGCGATGTCGGACAGCGGATCGCGCCCGACCAACTCGGCCTCAAACTCGCGCCCGTCGGTCATGGTGACAAAGATGGACTCGGCCACTTCGCCATCCGGCCCCACAATCACGTGGTTGTTGGTGACAATTAGGCCATCGGCGGAGATGAAGAAACCGCTGCCATCGCCGCCGCCTTCCTCGGTAATGGCGCGCTGTTCGCCAGTGATGCGGTTCTGTTCAACGCCGACCGTCACAGCGGTACGCGTTTGGATATTGACCACGGCGGGTTGCAACCGCTGCGTCAACTCAACAAAGCTAACCGGACCGCCAGCGGGTGGCAGGGCGGGGGCGGAAATCCCCTCGGTCACCAATTGCGCACCAGCAGGCTGCCCATTCATCAGGGCAACGGTTCCGCCAGTGACAAGCGCGGCGGCGGCAACGGCATAAGCAGCTTTCATGGGCTTAGACTTCCTGTTTGGCATAATAATTTCCGATCCAATGGGCGCGCGCAAACGCGCCGGTAACAGCCCCCATTTGGTGTCGATTTTTGCCAATGCAACGCTGAACGGCGGTTTAACGAGCGAAATTTTCGCTGAACCGATGGCCGCAATCAGTCTTTTTCAAGCGTGCATTGCAACGGATGCTGGTTTTGCTTGGCAAAGTCCATCACTTGATTGACCTTGGTCTCGGCCACTTCGTAACTGAACACCCCGCAAATGCCCACGCCGCGCTGGTGAACGTGGAGCATAACGCGCGTGGCCTCATCGGTATCCATGCTGAAAAACCGTTTCAGGACATGAACGACGAATTCCATCGGGGTATAATCATCGTTCAACATCAACACTTTATACATGCTGGGCTTTTTGGTTTTCGGCTTGGTTTTCGTGGCAATGCCAACCTCACCATCATCCTCACGCGTGCCCTTATCCTTGTCAGCGCCCATCGGCGAAACGCGCACGGACGCGCCGTGGACAGGCCGCGTCAGGGTGACGGGTAAAGAGGATTGAGCTGACTTCATAGCAACCGCAAATATGGCATCAAAGGCCCCTGGGGCAAGCACCAATTCGCAAAAACTTTTCGGGCGGCGGTGGCGAGCTGAATGCGCAGCAAATTGCCGAGCGGACACGCATTGACAAACCCGCCCCAACAATGGCAAAGGCGCGGCACATCGACACGGGGGCGACCCCGATGCGCGCGGGTATAGCATAGTGGTAATGCACTAGCCTTCCAAGCTAGCTAGAGGGGTTCGATTCCCCTTACCCGCTCCAAAAATGCCCTCCTTTCATCGTCCGCTTTACACGGGCAGTTGACAGCCACGCCGCCGCGTTTATGGCTAGTTTCCTTCTGATTCACCCTAATTGCGACATTGGCGAAGGCATTCCATGGGCATACCACTTTCCACTTTGCTTGACCGGACGGTCGTGTTGTTTTTGGGCGTCGGGCTGGGCGCGGCGATGGGGTATAGCTTTGGCGACGCCAATGGCATGGCCAGCGCGGCGACATCTGGGCCAGCGGCCAGTGCAGCGGTAGCGGGCGCCAAAGGGCCAAAGAAAAACGCCCAATGCACCATGCAATACAGCTTACCCGCCAATGTGAAGGCGAAATTGGCGGCTGGCGAAACGGTGCATATCGGCGTCTTTGGTGACAGCTACGCCGAGGGGATATGGGCCGGCCTCTACAACACGATGCGGTCGGAAAAGAACATTGTCGTCCACCGCTTTGGCAAGCAATCCACCGGCTTTACCCGCTATAAATCGCTCAATCTGGCCGATGATACGCGCGAAAAATTGGCCGAGCAAAAGGTGGATATCGCCGTTGTGTCTTTTGGCGCAAACGATACGCAGGGCCTTTGGCTGAATGGGTCCGACGCGCCGTATATGAGCGATAAATGGCAGGAGGTCATTGGTGAGCGTGCCAATGAAGTGCTCGATTTGCTGGCCAAGGATGGCGCGCAAATTGTCTGGGTCGGCCTCCCTCCTATGCGCAAACCGGCGTTTGATGCGCAAATTGTGCAGATGAATGATTTCTACACGGACCTGATTTGTGAGCGCGGCGACATATATCTGGACGGCTATGCGCGCGGTGGAGTCGATGGCAAATTCGCGCCCTATCTGCCCGATCCCAAAACCGGCGAATCGAAAAAGGCGCGCGCCGAGGATGGCATTCATATGACGATGCAGGCGTATAATCTGCTGATCGCCGACATGAACAAGGCGCTGCTCGGCGCGGTTGGTTCCACCCCCGTTAAGGCAAAGGGCGATACATCCGGCGAAGATGCAAAGGATGATCGGACCTGACGGCCATGTTTAGCCCAGTTATGCGTGCTGCTTTTGCGGCCTTGGCGATGTTTGGGCTGGCCAGCGGTGTGCAGGCGGCCGAGGGCGTCCCTGCCGCTGAACAAGCCAGTCTTCTGCCATGGGAGACCGGCACACCCGATGCGCGCCAATATGGCGGCGATTGCGCGGGGTCATTGTGCAACACCGCTGCGCTCGCCCCGTTTTTCAACGCGTTGGAGCAGGCCGGATCGCGCCGCGTCCATATCCTGCAAATCGGGGATAGCCACACCGCGGGCGACTTGATAACCCAAGGGTGGCGCGCGCCGATGCAATCGCGGTTCGGCAATGGCGGGCGCGGCGTGCTGACGGCGGGGCGGCCCTATCGCAATTTCTTAAGCTTTGGCGTCACTGTCACCGCGGACAGCGCGTGGAGCACCAACGGCACCTTTGGCAACAAGTGGCAGGACTATGGCCCCGCCATCGGCCTGTCCAGCTACACCCAAACCGCGCGCTTGCCCGGGGCGTGGTTGTCGCTCACCGCCGACACCCCGCAGGATAATTTTGATGAGGCGATGCTGTGCGGCATCACCGGCCCGTATATGGGCGCGGTCGCCGTGCAATTTGGCGGGCGCGATTATGAGGTGGATTTCAACGAAGGCGTGGACGGCGCGAGATGCTTCCAATTCGAGACGCCATGGCCGACGCACAATATCTCCATCGTCACCCGCGACGACCGTCCGGTGAGCTTGACCTCGTTCGCCGCACTCAATCGCACTGGCGTGGCCTTGTCCAATCTGGGCGTGTCGGGCTCCCAATTGCTGCACTTTGCCAAGACCAATGACGCCGTGTTGACGGCAGAATTGGCCGCGTACCACCCCGACTTGGTCGTTTTTGCCTATGGCACCAACGAGGGGTTTGCGGGCGAAAAAGACCTCACTGCCTATCGCGCATTAGTCGCCAATCAGATTGCGCGCATCCGGCGCTTGACGGGGCGGCAAGTACCCGTGCTGCTCATCGGCCCGCCCGATGCGCTGACCGTCCGGCCCAATATTGCGTATAGCGGGGTTACGCCGCCGATATCCTGCACCGATAAGCTGCTGACGCCCGGATTGCTGCTCGACGTACGGTCGATTCAACAACAGGTCGCGCGCGAAAATGGCGCGGCCTATTGGGATTGGCTGAACGCGATGGGCGGCGTGTGTTCAGCGATGCAGTGGCGCGCGACGGATGATATGGCGAGCGATTACGTCCACTTCACCAAAACCGGCAGCCCGCGCATTGGGCAGTTGTTTTACAACGACCTTGACCGCGCGCGCATCGCCTATAATTTGAACCGATAAGATAACCGGGGCGGGGGCCACGACATGCTATTTCCGACATTGGCCTTTACCGTGTTCTTCCTTGCGGTGTTTGCCATCACATGGGCGCTGAACCGCGATAATGAGTGGCGGAAGATTTTCCTGCTGGCCGCGTCATGGGTGTTTTATGGCGCGTGGGATTGGCGGTTTGTCACATTGCTGATCTTGTCGGGTTTCCTTAATTGGGGCCTAGCGGCACTGATCGTGCGCGAGGGTGATGATGAGCGGCGGCGCAAATTTTGGGTGGTGATGGGCGTCATCGGCAATCTCGCCATTTTGGGGTTCTTCAAATATTACAACTTCTTCCTCGACGAATTCGGCGTGGTGTTGGAGGCCGTTGGCTGGTCGCGCGACATGATGTTTATGGAAGTGACCCTGCCCATCGGGGTCAGTTTCTTTACCTTCCAAGGGATGAGTTATCTCATCGACATTTACCGCCGGAATACGGAACCGGCATCCTTGCTCGATATCGTTTTGCTGATGAGTTTCTTCCCGCATCTGGTCGCCGGACCGATTGTGCGGGCCAGCCATTTGGTACCGCAATTCCAACGCGCGCCGACACTCACGCGGTCGATGGTCGCAGCGGGCGTGGTGCTCATCTGCTGGGGGCTCGTCAAGAAAGTCGTCATCGCCAGCGAACTGGCCACCGCCTATGTTGACCCGCTGTTTTTTGACCCGTCGAAACATAGCAGCCTCGATTTGCTGTTCGGTGCCTAGGGCTATGCGGTGCAGATTTATTGCGATTTTTCGGCGTATAGCGACATGGCCATCGGTCTGGCCGCATTGCTCGGCTACCGCTTTCCCGCCAACTTTAACCAGCCGTATCGGTCGGCCAGCTTGCAGGATTTCTGGCGGCGCTGGCATATCAGCCTGTCGTCCTGGCTGCGCGATTATCTTTATATCGGCATGGGCGGGTCGCGGCATGGGCAGGTGCGGCTGTATTTTGCGCTGGCCATGACCATGCTGCTTGGCGGATTGTGGCATGGGGCGAGTTGGAATTTCGTCATCTGGGGCGCGTTGCATGGCGGCGTTCTGGCGCTGGAGCGGGCGTGGCGGCATTATCGGCCCGATAGCCTGCCGACTTTGCCCGCATGGGCGACGGTGGTGCTGACATTCCACTTTGTCACTTTCGCGTGGATATTCTTCCGCCTGAAAGATTTTGCCAAGGC
>JBGSSR010000020.1:0-12425 GCA_041736905.1 Sphingomonadaceae bacterium
ACCTTGGACGCGAAATAGTTCGCCGCCGACTTGACCTGTATTTTCCAATGCCGACCATCGGCCAAAATATTCGTAACGCAGTTCACCGGCATTTCCTGAAAACACGTCGCTGCCGATAAAACTAAAGGCTTGATTCCCATCGCCCGCAATTGCGTCGATTTGACGCAGATCGATGCGGTCACTTTCAAATGAATTTACCCGAACAGAATCCAAATACGCGGTGTTCACATCAGCTTGTGTGAACAAGTAAGTGTCACGCCCAGCGCCACCGTTCATAATGTCCGAGCCGATCCCGCCATAAAGTATATCGTTGCCAAGGCCGCCGTCTATTCTGTCATTGCCCGCGCCACCGTTGAGCCGATCATTGCCTTGATACCCATTCAAAACATCATTGCCGCCTAAGCCATTCAAAATGTTATTTTGGCTATTGCCGTCAATTGTATTGGCCAGTGCATTACCTGTGCCCCTAATGGCACCAATGGCGGGGGTTGCGGCCGACGGATTGGTCAATATTAGATTTTCAATATTGCGGCCCAATATCCAATCGATTTGCGCGAAAACGAAGTCCGTACTCGCGCCGGCTATTTCCGAAATTGTATCTGCCGCATCCTCAACGAAATACACGTCGTTGCCATAGCCCCCAAACAGAGCATCAATGCCAGCCTGACCATAAAGTTGGTCGTTGCCATAGTCGCCAACCAAAACGTCGTCACCATCGCCGCCGACCAACGCGTCATCGCCCCCTTGACCTGACAGAAAATCATTGCCGCCAAGTCCCAAGATATTTTCGCCATCTGCCGTTCCATAGATGGTGTCGGCGTTTTCTGTTCCAGACAAATTAGGCATGATTCCTTACTCCTATATCGACAGTAAAAAGCTATAAATTCGTGTATTATTCCAATATGATGAGCCAAATTTAGGCATTTTCGGCCAAAGTCGTCAAGGCCGAATTTTCCGCGTAAGCATTCATTTGTGTCATTGCGGGATACCTTAACCGCCCGTCAAAATGATGACATTTTTGTTACAAGGCCATATTTTCACTTGCCATTAATCTTCACCCCTTTATACGGGCGTCTCTTCGCTGCCCCAAGGGGACTTCCTAACCGCAAGGCAGCTTGTTTCATGGTCTAAGAAACCGTTTTGGGGGTCCCTTGAATTGCACAGTTATCATAACGCACGTTCTGTAGTCCGCGCCCTTTCGCCGGAAGAACCGATTACGCTTATTCGTCCGCACGCTGCGGAGCGCGCCTCCCGTTTCTTCGTTGAGAAGTTTCCGGGCAAATCGCTCTATGCCGTGAAGGCCAATCCGTCGCCGTCGCTTTTACGCACGTTGTGGCGTGCCGGAATCACCCATTACGACGTGGCGTCAATTGCCGAAGTGCGCACGGTGCGCAGCACGTTGCCAGAAGCGGAATTATGCTTCATGCACCCCGTAAAGGCCGAACGCGCCATTGCCGAGGCCTACCACGACCACGGCGTACGCACCTTCTCGCTCGACACAATGGATGAGCTTGCCAAAATCATGCGCGCGACCAACAATGCGGAGGATTTGTACCTCTGCGTTCGCTTGCGCGTGTCGTCGGATTATTCAGAAATCAGCCTTGCCAGCAAATTTGGTATTGAGGTTTCCGAAGCCACCGAATTGTTGCTTGCGACGCGGCAGGCTGCCGATGCCCTAGGCATTTGCTTCCATGTCGGCAGCCAGGCGATGAGCCCACATGCTTATGCCCAAGCGATGGAGCGTGTCCGCGCCGCCATTGGTGCGGCCTCGGTCACAGTGGACATCATCGATGTCGGCGGCGGCTTCCCCTCGGTCTATCCTGGCATGGAGCCACCCGCGTTGGAGCATTATTTCGAGGTTATCCACCGCACGTTCGAAGATTTGCCAATCAGCTACTCCGCAGAATTGTGGTGTGAGCCGGGCCGTGCCTTGTGCGCGGAATACAGCTCGCTGATCGTGCGCGTGGAGCAACGCCGCGGCAAGGAATTGTATATCAACGACGGTGCCTATGGCGCGTTGTTCGATGCAGCCCACATGGGCTGGCGCTTCCCCGTTTCGCTTGTCGATGGCGACGATAGCGGCGCGATGACTGAGTTCAGCTTCTACGGCCCAACCTGTGACGATTTGGATCACATGACCGGCCCATTCCTGCTGCCCGACTCCGTCAAAGCCGGCGATTATATCGAAATCGGGATGTTGGGCGCCTATGGTTGCGCCATGCGGACCGCGTTTAATGGCTTTGGAACGGCAGGGTGTCACCTTGTCCATGACGAACCTATGGACAGCCTTTATACTGGCGAAGAAGCACCGATGCGCGACAATGTAGTGTCGATTAAGGGCTAAATCAGTTTCAATTGACAATTGATTTTTGCACGCCATGATGTCCCCCAAATTATAGGTCGGGGGACATTATGGGTGCACATCCAATTTTACAGCCAGCCATTGTGCTGATCATATGGTCCATTTTCATTTTGATGTGGATGGGTCAAGCACGATTTGGCGCTATGGCGAAACTTGGCGCAGGTTTAGGCAGCGCAAAGCCCGGCGGGCGCGGGCAGGATTTGGACGGGGTGCTCCCTGATAAAGCCAACTGGAAAGCGCATAATTACACCCATTTGATGGAGCAACCGACGCTGTTCTATGGTTTGGTTGCCATCATCGCGCTGGCCAAATCACAAAGCTCGCTTTTGGTATATTTGGCTTGGGCTTATGTCGGTTTACGCATTGTCCACAGCATTTGGCAGTCGGCAGTGAACACTATACCCGTGCGCTTTTCGTTATTTATTATCAGCACATTTTGCCTGTTGGCGATGGCCATCATTACCGCTGTGGAGATATTCTGATGCCGCAAACCGTCGCCGCGTTACAACCCGTTGTCGCCCTTCTCCTTTGGACGTCGATCGTTTGGATTTGGATGTATGCGCTGCGCATACCAGCCATCGTGGCAGACAAACGCCTTGATTCCAAAACATGGGTCGGCGGCACCGGCAAACAATTGGATGATTACCTTCCACCAAAGGTGCAGTGGGTGGCCCACAACTATAACCATCTGCACGAGGCCCCCATCGGCTTTTATGCCGTAATGTTGATCTTTGCCGTGCTGGGCGATGCCCCATCCATCGTGGTCACCTTGGCATGGACCTATGTCGCATTGCGCGTTATCCATTCATTGGTGCAGATATTATGGAATAAGGTCACCGTGCGATTTGGCATTTTTGCCTTGTCGAGCCTATGCTTGATCGCCCTTATTCTTTTGGCGGCCCTTCGTCTATTCGCTTGAAATAGAACCCCCTTTTGCCTTAGCCTTGGCAAGTTTAGAGGGGGCTGTATGGAAAATTTGATTATTCTGCTCGTCGGGTTCGTGATGAACTTTTTGGTGGGCTTTGGGGCGAAGGCCTATTTCTTTCGCACTATGTTGCCAAAGTCGCGCGCGATTTACACCGCGATTTTAAGCTATTTTGTCTGCCTTGGCGCATCAGCATTTGGGGGATATTTGGCATTAGGGCCGGGCGGCGCGATCTTTGGATTTACGACAGTGGCATTGCTTTATGCCATTCCTGCCTTTCTGCACTTCCTCTTGCTCTACTATCAATTCAATTTGGATTGGACGGTGACCGATGAGGAAGAGGCCGAGCAAATGGCGCAGAAGGAAGCTTTGGCCTCACGGCAAGTGGCCTCGATTAAGATTGGCGAAGAAGCAGAATAGTAGCCTAACGCGCAAACCGCGCCACCAACTCAACATGAGTTGACCAGCGGAATTGTCCGACTGGCCATAAATCGGTGAGGGTATAGCCGGCTGTCACCAACCGTGCAGCATCGCGCGCAAAGCTGGCCGGATTGCAACTAACATAGGCGATAACAGGCACTTTCGACAAAGCCAATTGCGCGACCTGCTCCTTGGCACCGGCGCGGGGTGGGTCGAGCACCACGGCCTCAAAACGGTTCAACTCATCAGGCGTCAATGGCCGCCGGAACAAATCGCGGTGGTCGGCGGCGATGCCAGCGACGGCGCGGTCCGACGCGGACTTTAACGCCATAATTGCGGCCCGCTCCGCCTCTGCCGCATACACACGCCGCCCATCGCGTAGGCCCAATGCGAATGTGCCAAGTCCCGCGAATAGGTCAGCCAACGTCTTTGCATCACCGACAGCTTCATGCACAGCCGCCAGCAGCGTCGCCTCCCCATCCGCTGTCGCTTGCAGGAAGGAAAAATGCGGATAGGCCACAGGCGTTCCGGCCAATGTGACCGTCGCCGGTTCCGGTTCCCACAACGTCTCCGCGCCATAGCCGGTATCTATGGCAAGCCGCGCCGGCGTATTGGCCTGCGCAAATTCCGTCAGGCCTTCATGCGCCGCCAATCCTTCTGGCTGATACCCATCCAGCAGCATATCGACGCCCTGATCAATCAGCGCGAGCTTGATTTGCCATTGACTGCGATGCCCCAAAAACTTGGCCGCAAACGCACGTAAAGCCGGTAGCAATGCCGCCAATGTCGGGTGCATCACCGGACATTCGGCAAGGTCAATGACGCGGTGGCTGCCCGATGCGCTGAATCCCAATTGCACTTTTTTGCCCATCCGCACCGCACGCAAAGCGACTCGGCGACGCGTGAATGGGGGTGAAAGGTGGACGGTATGAGTTTGGCCAACCGCAATGTCCTGCCCCTTCAGCGCATTCAGACAGCGTTGCAGAACGAATTCCGCCAGTGCGGCTTCGTCAATATGTTGAAGCGTGCACCCGCCGCATTCGTTGAAATGGCGACATGGTGGCTGTTGGTAATGCGACCCGCGGATGAGCCCACCTTCAGGATTGAGCCGATCGCCAGGCGCTGCACCCGCAACATGGCGGCCATCGCCAGTGACGCCGTCGCCTTTGGCCGCGACGCGGATGATGAGGTCTTTGTCCATGGAAGCTATAATGCCAATCGCTCTATTGCGGCGTTGGCGCGGCGGGTTCGGTGGTTTTTTCACCATCTGGTGCGGGCAAAGCGTCCGCCACAGATGGCTTTACTTTCGCCGGCAGGACAAAAATATCATCGCCAACGGACACCTCAATTTTGCCGCCGTCTAGCAATTTAATCGTCGCCGGTTCCGCCCCGTCGCTGGGTTCCAACCCGCGACCATCGGTCAAGATGGTAAAGCGGCGGAAATCGCCTTCTGGACCCTCAAGCAGCAATTGCGCAGCCTCGCCACCGCCAATGACCGAGTGTTTGCAAACGTTTTGCATTTCCGTCGCGCCATTGAGCGCGCAGGGGATAGTATCGCCAGAAGGCACCATCTCGTCCGACTTTGCCGCTTCGACGGGCGAGGCCTCGCCCTGCCCTTCCGCAACGGGATTATCGGAGCACGCGGCCAGCACCAAAACGCCGACAGCCGCCACGCCGAAGCGCTTAAATGTCCGCATAGACATGGCGTTCTCCTTTCGCGCCAGGGTGTGTCACCGCGCCCTTAACCGCTGGGCCGACATTTTGGGCATAGCGCCACAATGCGCCGGCCTGATAAGCGTTTTCGCGCGGCGTCCATTTGGCGCGGCGGGCGGCGAGCACGTCCTCGGGCACGTTGAGGTCCAGCGTGCCTGCCTCGGCATCAATCGCAATTTCATCGCCATCCTGAATCAACGCAATCGGCCCACCATCGGCCGCTTCTGGTCCAACATGGCCGATACAAAACCCGCGCGTTGCACCGCTGAATCGGCCATCGGTAATCAAAGCGACTTGCTCGCCCAGGCCCTGACCATACAGCGCAGCGGTGGTGGAGAGCATTTCGCGCATACCCGGCCCGCCCTTTGGTCCTTCGTAACGGATGACGATGACGCTGCCGGGCTTGATGTCGCGTTTTTCCACGGCGGCAAAGGCGTCCTCTTCGCAATCGAACACTTGCGCAGGGCCGGTGAACTGCAGGCGTGCCATGCCCGCGACCTTCACAATCGCGCCATCGGGGGCCAGCGAGCCTTTCAGGCCCACAACGCCGCCAGTGGGCGTAATGGGTGACTTCACATCGTAGATGACCTTTTGGTCTGGGTTCCACGTAATTTCGTCAAGGTTTTCGCCCAACGTCTTGCCGGTCACCGTGATGCAATCGCCATGCAGGAAGCCGCCGTCAAGCAGCGTTTTCATCAGCATATAAACGCCGCCCGCGTCGTGCATGTCGCGTGCCACATATTTGCCGCCGGGCTTCAAGTCGGCAATGTAGGGCGTGGATTTGAAAATCTCCGCCACGTCGAACAGGTCAAATTCGATGCCGCACTCATTGGCCATAGCGGGAAGATGCAAAGCGCCATTGGTTGAACCACCCGTTGCCGCGACTACACGCGCCGCGTTTTCAAAGGCTTCGCGGGTACAAATATCACGCGGTCTTAAGTTGAGTTCGAGCAGCTTCATGACCTGTTTACCAGCCGCAACCGCAATATCCTCGCGCGTGCCATAGGGCGCGGGGGCCATGTTGCTGTTCGGCAGCGAAAGTCCGATGGCCTCCGCGACGCACGCCATGGTGTTGGCGGTAAACTGCCCACCGCAGGCGCCATGCCCGGGGCAAGCGACCTTTTCCAATTCGATCAGCTGCTGCAACGGGCAATTGTCGGCGGCATATTGGCCGACGGCTTCAAACACATCGACAACGGTCACGTCCTTATCGTGGAAACGGCCGGGCAGGATCGAGCCACCGTAAACAAATATCGACGGCACGTTCAGGCGCAACATTGCCATCATCATGCCCGGCAAACTCTTATCACAACCCGCAAAGGCCAGCAGCGCGTCATAACAATGGCCGCGAACGGACAATTCCACTGAATCCGCAATGACCTCGCGGCTGGCAAGGCTGGACTTCATCCCTTGGTGGCCCATGGCGATGCCGTCGGTGACGGTGATAGTGTTGAATCGGAACGGGGTGCCGCCCGCGTCCAATACGCCTTTACGCGACCAATTGGCCTGCTGATCCAACGTCGTGTTGCACGGCGCGCTGTCATTGCCTGCGGACGCAATACCGACGAAGGGCTTGGCAATGTCTTCCTCGGTCCAGCCCATCGCGTAATAATAGCTGCGATGTGGCGCGCGTTCGGGGCCGACGGATACGTAGCGGCTTGGCAATTTGGACTTGTCGAAAATGTGGCTCATCGGAAATTCCCCGTTGGGACATAAAGTGGCAGTGAATGCCGCCCGCTTTTTCAGATGATTGCGCCGCTGGCAAGCTCTTCGGCAATTTTTAACGCGATTTTGCGCAATGTGGAGGCGAAAAGCGCTTGGCCCTCAGCGTTGGCGATGCAGTCCTGCCGCATTTCGATGCCGATATAAGGGATGGCGTTGGCCTCTGCATGGCGGTTCATCGTCGCGTTGAGTAGGACACCAGAATAGGGTTGTTGGTCGCCGACGGTCCAGTTGGTCTCTTGTCGTAGCAATGCGATGGCGCGCTTGGATGGCGCCGATTGTTGGTTGTACAGCACGCCAATGCGCCACGGGCGCGCTTGACCCGGAGCGGTGGAAAGCGCGGGCGTGAAACTGTGCAACGATAATATGAGCTTGGGCGGGTGATGCAAGATTTGGGCAGCAATGAAGTCGTGGTAGCTGTCATGGTATAGCGCCAAACGCGCCTCATGTTCGTCGGGCAAGAGGATGTTTCCCGGGATTGCGATGCCGTCGCTTGCCACGGGAACGGCTGCTACATCGTCGCGGTCGCGGTTGAGATCGACCAAAAGACGGGAAAATCGCCCCATCACGGCGGCAAAGCCATCATCCCCGCACAACCGCTGCGCCACCTCAGCTACACCCCAATCGGCGGCGATATGGGTTTGCATGGCGATTTCCGCAACGCCAAGGTCCGCGCCATCCGGCAAGGCGGAACCTGCATGATCAGCTATAATCCAGATGGGCGCGCGGCCAAGATCACCCAAAAGGGCAACGGTATCAGGGGCATCGCTCATCGCAAAGACCCTGTCATCGTCCACCAATGTGGCAGTTTTTCCGTAAAATGCACGGCGGCGGCATCGCGCGCCGCTTCATCGGGATAAATCCCAAATATACTCGCCCCGCTGCCTGACATGCGAGTGAGAGTCGCTCCGGTGTCCGACAACACGGCGAGGCCATCGGCTATCGCTGGACACAGGGTGAGCGCGGGCCTTTCCAAATCATTGCGTCCAGCCAGAGCCGCCGCCATGGCGTCATCATGCGCCAATGGCCCACGATCCCACCCATCCCATGCCTTAAACACCGCCGCCGTGGACACGCCTTGCAACGGATTGGCGAGCAGAACGGGCATTCCGGTGAACGCATCGCCATGCGGCGTTAGCGCCTCACCCACGCCCTCACCACGCGCCGAGATTGACGCGATGCAGGCGGGAATATCGGCGCCCAAATGGCCCACGGCCTGAATAAGTTGCGTGTCATCAGAACCCAAATCCCAAAGCTGGTTCAATCCCCGCGCCGCCGCCGCCGCGTCAGCTGACCCCCCACCAATGCCGGACGCTACGGGCAGGTTTTTGTTGAGGTGGATGGCCGCGCCTTTGGAAGCGCCAAAATACTCCTGCATCGCCCGAGCCACGCGCACGATGAGGTTGTCCGCCATCGACTCCGCCAATAAGGGCGCGGCGAAAGGGCCATCAATGGTGAGGGCCAAATCCTCCGCTTCAGCAAAGGTCAACCGGTCGCCGCTATCGACAAAAGCGAACAACGTCTCCAGCTCATGATAACCATCATCCCGCCGCTGCCGCACGTGCAGAGCTAGGTTGATTTTAGCATAGGCCGTCTCAAATATCACAAAAGGCGCACCATCACATATTCGGATAGTTCGGCCCGCCGCCACCCTCTGGTGTCACCCAATTGATGTTCTGATTGGGGTCTTTAATGTCGCATGTTTTGCAATGGACGCAGTTTTGGGCGTTGATGACGAATTTGGGTTCGCCGCCGGTATCCTCAATCCATTCATAGACGCCAGCGGGGCAATACCGAGTCGATGGCCCGCCAAACACGTCATATTCGCTGCTCTTCTGCAGGCCCAAGTCCTTAACCTGAAGATGGACCGGCTGGTCCTCCTCATGATTGGTGTTCGACATAAACACCGAGGACAATCGGTCGAACGTAATCACGCCATCGGGCTTCGGATAGTCGATTTTGCGATACAAATCGGCGCGGCCCAACTGTTCATGATCGGGATGCAATTTCATCGTGTAGGGCATGCGCAGGCCGAAATTTTCCGCCCACATGTTGACGCCCGCCAACAACGTGCCAATCGTCTGCCCATATTTTTCGGCCAGCGGCAGGATGTTGCGCACCATGCGCAATTCTTCATACACCCAGCTGCTCTCATAGGCAGTCGTATAGGCGGTCAATTCGTCGCCTGACCGGTCCGCCACCACCGCCTCAAACGCAGATTCGGCGGCCATCATGCCGGTTTTCATCGCCGTATGCGTGCCCTTAATGCGCGGCACATTCACGAAGCCTGCCGAGCATCCGATTAGCGCGCCGCCGGGGAAGGTCAGCTTCGGCACTGCTTGCCAGCCGCCATCGTTAATCGCACGTGCGCCATAGGACACGCGCTTGCCGCCTTCCAAAATCGCACGAATTTCGGGGTGGGTTTTCCAACGTTGCATTTCTTGGAATGGCGAGAGCCATGGATTTTTGTAGTTTAGCCATGTGACAAAGCCCAACGCGACTTGCCCATTGGCCTGATGGTAGAGGAACCCACCACCGCCAGTTTCGTCATCCAATGGCCAACCTTGCGTATGGATGACACGGCCGGGTTCATGCTTTTCGGGGTCGATGTCCCACAATTCCTTGATGCCAAGGCCGTAAATCTGCGGTTGGCTATTCGCCTCAAGATCGTATTTCGCTTTGAGCATTTTCGACAAGTGCCCGCGCACGCCCTCCGCAAAGAAGGTGTAGCGCGCATGCAGTTCTAGACCCGGCGTATAGTCGCCCTTTTGCTCGCCATCGCGGCCAACGCCCATGTCGCCGGTGGCGACGCCCTTGACCGAGCCATCGTCGTTATACAGGATTTCCGCCGCCGCAAAGCCGGGGAAGATTTCGACGCCCATCCCCTCGGCCTTTTCCGCCAACCAACGGCACAGGTTGCCCAATGAGCCGGTATAGCAACCCTCATTATGCATCCATTTTGGCGTCGCGAGATGCGGAATGCTTTTCTTACCCTTGGCAGTCAGGAACCAATGGTGGTTCTCCGTCACCGGCGTGTCGGCCAGCGAGCATCCATCCTCGCGCCAATCGGGTAGCAATTCGTCCAATGTCTTGGGATCAATTACTGCCCCCGACAGGATGTGCGCGCCAATTTCGGAGCCTTTCTCCAAAACGCACACATCAATGTCATTGCCCGCTGCCTCGGCCAATTGTTTCAACCGGATGGCGGCTGAAAGGCCAGCGGGGCCGCCGCCGACAATGACAACGTCATATGGCATGGATTCGCGTTCAGACATCGAAACTTCCTTTCCCTTGACTCACCGGGGAGGTTGGCGGGTTGGCATGCCCAAACTCGCGCCATCGTAAAAAGTGAACCGTCTATGGCGTTGGCCATGCCAAGGAATTGACCCGTTCGTCAACACTCTGCCTAGAGAATATCGTATGGACGCAACAAAAGCCCCGATTTTGGCCGCAACCGAAAGTTATCATGCGTGGTGGCAGGATGCGGGTTTTGATGTGCCATGCGCGGATGCGCCGGTGGCTTGGCTGAATGACGGCAATGATGACGCTACGGCTTTCGATGCCTATGTCCGGTCGTTGGAAGCGGGGCAAATTGCGAAACCAGCCCCCACCGCGACGGTACCGCATTTGGGCGATGTTAAAGCGTCTGCGGACGATTTGCCGGAACTGCCCAAAACGGTCGAGGCGTTAACCCAATTCTATGCGCACTTAAGCCAAAAAACGAATCGGCCATGCCTCGCGCCGATAGGGGCAGGTCAGGAACCGCTCTGCATCATCACTGATATGCCGACACAAGGCGACATGAAATCAGGCCAATTGTTCAGTGGCGACGACGGAGCACTGCTTGCCAATATGCTCAAAGCCATTGGCCTCAACCGAGCCGAAGTGTTTATAATGGCGGCCGTGCCCTTTTTCAGTGCTGTAAATGACCATCAGCAATTTGGCAATTTTCTAACCTCGCTGCTCCTTCGGCAAATGTCACTTTTGAAAGCCCGCCATGTGCTGGTGCTTGGCGACGCCGGAAGCCGGTTTTTGCTCAATGAAACCTCCGCGAAAATGCGTGGCCGTTTACACGATGTTAACCATGATAGTGGACATATTTCACTATCGACCAGTTTTCACCCAATGGGCCTGCTGAAACGTCCCGAGTTCAAACGGATGGCATGGCAAGACCTGCAATTGGTAGCAAAGGCAATAGGCACATTATGATCCGCGCATTGACCCGAACCGTTATTTTCGCTGGCTTGGCCATTTCTGGCCCTGCAGCGATGGCGAACAGTGATGATTTCCGTTTGGGTCAAGGGGCGTCTACCATTTCCGTCATGTCCTCCAAGGATCGCGAAATGGGCCGCGCCGTGTTTGAGGCGATACGGGGCGGTCGTTGGGATGATGCTGCGCAACTCATCGATGCAATGCCCGATGGTCCATTAAAAGCGATGGCCCTGTCGGAACTCTACACCGCGCCGGGCAGCCCCGTTGTGTCCGCTGACCAATTGCAGGCTTTGCTTAATAGTGCGCCATGGCTGCCAAAGGCCGACCAGCTTACCACAATGGCGCGCAAACGCGGCGCGACCGCCCTTCCCGCGGCACCAGAAACGCAACGGTTTGTCTGGTTGGGCAGTTCGCCCAAACGCGGCAATCCTAAGAATATCAATGACGCGGGCACCAATTCGCTCCGTGGACACGCCATCGAACGCATTAAAGAGGATGACCCCGCAGGAGCCGAGGCCCTGGTCGAGGCGGGCAGCGCACAAGCCTCCGACGCAGGCTTGACCGAACTGCGGCAACGGGTGGCTTGGTCATATTACATCGAAAACGACAATGCCTCGGCGCAGCGCGTGGCTGGTCTGGCACGGGTTGGCTCCGGCCCATGGGCGGCGCAGGCGGATTGGACCTATGGCCTTTCGTCGTGGCGCTTGGGCGACTACGCCACCGCCGAACAAGCATTCAGCAGCGCGGCGATACGCTCCACCGAACCCGAAGCCATTGCCGCAGGTCATTATTGGGCCGCCCGCTCCGCCATGGCGATGGGCCAACCGGACAAGGTGCAAGGCGCGTTGCAGACCGCCGCGCAATATCACGAAACCTTCTACGGCCTACTCGCCGCCGAGGCATTGGGCATGGAGCCTTTGGCCCGCAAAGAGGCCCGCGCGCGCAACATCGGCGTGAAGGAAATGAAGGAAGACAGCCAAATCGCGCTGGTCCTTGGCCTTGCAGAGGTTGACCAAGTGGACTTGGCCGACGACACCTTGCGCCACTTTGCCCGCACCGGCAGTCCGGCGG
>JBGSSR010000077.1:0-4042 GCA_041736905.1 Sphingomonadaceae bacterium
ATGTTATCGACGTTGGCCTGCTGGATCAGCGTCTCGTCAATCGCAGACACCGATACGGGCGTGGTTTGCAAATCGGTTTCGCGGCGAGTCGCAGTCACCACGATTTCGGCGATACCGCCACGCGATTCTTGTTCATCTGCAGGGGTAGCCGCGGCTTGTTCTTCGGCATCCGCCGCTGCAAAGGCCGGAGACCCAGCCAAAATCATAGCGCCAGCGGCAACACCGCATTTTAGCAAAGCACGCTTCATCTCTCTCTCCCACTCTAACGGCTCATTGGCCTGTTACCTATGTGTGGTAGTTTGACGACAGTTGCGTCTCTCCGCAAGATATAAAAAGCAATTATGCTTGTTTTTTATTTGGGCGAGGTTTATGAATCAATAGGTCAAAGAAAGTGGCGCAGAAAGCGCCGCTCGATGTGGTGCGTCAGGTATTGGAGAGGATGGCAAATGAGTTTCGATTTTCGCAACTGGGACATTCATGTTGGCACGCCGCATCCTTTCAATTCTGAACGACCCCGCCCCGACAACGGCACCGCGCGACCAGAGCCATCACGCTATTACACACGGGAAGCCTTGGAGGCCGAATGGGAGCAGGTTTTCACGAAGACCTGGCTACTTGCCGGAGTGGAAAGCGATATTCCCGACACCGGCGATTGGTCCCGTTTTGATATTGGCAGCGAGTCTATCGTCCTAACCCGCCAATCGGACGGCAGTGTAAAGGCGTTCTATAACGTCTGCCCGCATCGCGGCAGCCAAATCGCGTTGGCCGATTTCGGGTCCGCCGATCATTTTACCTGCCCATTCCACAGTTGGAAGTTTGGGCTTGATGGCCGCAATATTTCCATCACCGATGTCGAAACTTTTCATCCCGATGTGCTATGTCATGGCACTGATATTAAACAGGTCCGTTGTGAAACTGCGGCAGGGCTCATTTTCATTTCGATGAACGATGATGTGATGCCCTTGACCGAATATCTCGGCGAAGTTGGCGAGCATCTGGCGCTTTATGACATTGGCAAAATGCACGTCATTCAGCATAAAAAATCCGATTGGGCGGCCAATTGGAAGGGCGGGGTGGATGCCTTTTATGAAATCTACCACCTGCATTCCGTCCACCCGCAGACGCAGGCGGTGATGGATGACCGCACGCAAATTGACCTTTTCCCCAATGGCATGAGCCGCCAGTTCGTGCCCTTTGCACAGCCCAGCCCGCGCTTCCCCGATCAGGAAAGCGTCAATTTGGGCATCGCCATGATGCTGAACGATGCAGGGATTGATCCCGACAGCTTCAACGGCACCGCGCAGGATAGCCGCGCCGCGATTCAACAGGCGAAACGCGAACGGTCAGCGCAATATAATCTCGGCTATGAAAAGTTTAGCGACACGCAGCTCTCCGATTCGACCATTTATGGTGTGTTCCCCAATGTGCAAATCGGGTGCCATCCCGAAGCCGTTTTCATCCACCGTTTCCTGCCCCACCCGCGCGATCCGGAACAGTTTACCTACGAAACGATCATCCTGTTCAAGCCGGAGGATATTCCGGGTTACGGCCCGCCCGCGTGGATGGGCCTGTCCCCCGATGCCGATACCAGCGGGATGGTCCGACCCGATGTGGTGCGCGTACCATTGGGCGAGCCGCCGGAACTCGGCGAAGTGCTAGACCAAGACAGCGAATTGCTCCCCATTGTGCAAAAAGGCGCGCGGTCACGCGGCTTCGCTGGCCCGCTGTGGAGTGAGCAAGAGGCGCGCCTGCGTCATTTCCATGTCGAATTGGACCGTTACATAAGCGGCGAAAAATAGGAGAGTTTATGCCCGTCACCTTCCTGTCCCGATTTAAAATCAAGCCTGAAACCGATGCAGAATTTATGGACCTGATCCGTGAGATGGAAGCCGTGGCGGCGACGGAAGCGGACACGTTGCAGTATAAATTCTACCGCCTTGATGATGCAGGCGGCTTTGCCGTGTTTGAGAGTTTTACCAGCGAAGAGGCCGATGTTGCCCATCAAGCCAATCCGGCGTCGCAGCACATTATTGCCCGTATGATCGACTGCATCGATGGCACATACACCCGCGAATATCTCTATCCCGTAGAGCGATAAACCCGAATCCTTGGAGAGAATGCCATGAGCCAACCCGGCAAATCCTTCGTCGCTACACTGCGCACCAAACCGGAAAAGCGCGATGAGTTCATCGCCCTGCAAACCGAATTAAAGGCGTTGGTGCATGAACATGAACCCGATGCGCTAGTCTATGAACTGTTGCAGGCGGAGGAGGACGATAACCTGTTCTATTGCATCGCCACCTTCCGCGATCAGGCCGCGTTTGACCATCATATGCAGATTGATTTTCACGAACGATTGGTGCCGCCGATTTTGGAATGCCTGGCACAGGACATGGAACTTGGCTTTTTCCGGTCGCACGCATGAGTTTGGAAGCGCGGCTGCGGCGGATGGAGGACCGGTTCGCCATCGGCCAGTTGCAGGCGCGCTATACCATCCATATTGACGATCAAAATCTGGACGAAGTTGCACCGTTATTTGCGCGCGAAGGCCGCTTCCGCTCCGCCGATGGCGTGATGGATGCCGTGGGGCGGGAAGCCATTTGCGAGCAATATCGCGGCCGGTTTGCGGCGCTAGGCTTTGGCTTTCATGTTACGCATGATCACATCATAACTTTGGACGACACCGATGCTGACCACGCCACCGGAATAGTGTCCAGCCATGCCGAGGCGGTGCGCAATGGGCGGCCGATGCTGGTCGCGATGCGCTATTATGATGATTATGTCCGCGAAAATGGCGCGTGGCGGATTGCCGACCGGTTGCTGAAATTCTTCTATTATTTGCCGGTGGACGAGTATGCCGCCGCCCTGCCCGCCCGTGACCGGATGCGGGCCTATGGCGCGGCGCAAGACGCGGATTTGCCGTCCTTATAACAACGCCGGTTGCTCGATCAAATGCGCCAATGCGGCAAGGAAGCGCGCACCATCGACGCCATCAATGGCGCGGTGGTCACAGCTGAGCGACAGATGCATCACCGGAACGATGCGGATTGCGCCGTCGTCCTCCATGGGTTCCAACCGAGCCTTACCCACTGCCAAAATTGCGCCCTGCGGCGGATTGATGACAGCGTCGAAGGATTCGACGCCAAAGCTGCCCAGATTGGAGATGCTGAAACTACCGCCCTGAATATCCTCGGCCTTCAACTTGCCCGCGCGTGCGCGTTGGGCGAGCATGGCGGCTTCGGCGGCGATCGTGGGCACGTCCTTATCATCGGCGCGACGGATGATGGGGGTGAGTAGGCCGTGCTCAGTCGCCACCGCTATCGCGATATCGGCGTGCGCAAATTGGTGGATCGCGCCATCGTGCACCTGCACATTCACCGCGGGCACTTCGCATAGCGCCAGAGCGGCCGCGCGGATGAGGTAGTCATTGATGCTGCCCACTTTCCCAGACGCTTCGCGCAGGGCGATGAGCCGGTCCGCACGCACGGAGCGGCGCAGATAGATGTGCGGTATCGTCTGCTTCGCCTCGGTCAGGCGGCGGGCGATGGTGCGGCGGGTGGCGGTCATCGGGATGATGGTGACGTCGTCGGTGCGCGTCGATGGCGCGGGTGACGTTACGTCCAGGTCCGGCGCAGCCACCTCCATCGGCGGCACGGTAAGCGCCAGCACATCGGCTTTGCAAATCCGCCCTCTTGGCCCCGTGCCGATGATGGCGGATAAATCAATCTGATGCAGCACCGCAATCCGCCTTGCGAGTGGGGAGGCATAGGCCTCCTCCTGCCCCGGCGCGTCGATCGGGCCTTTGAGGTCGGCTTTGCGCGCGCCAGCCAGCGCCAAATCCACATCCTGCCGCGTGATCCGTCCGCTGCGGCCACTTGGCGTCACCGCATCAGCCGACAAGCCCGCCGCCTCCATCGCCGTGCGAGCGGCGGGAGAAATGGCGAGATCGGGGGCCAATTTGGAGGCGGGTTCGGCACGGGTTGGAGCGGCTTGCTCCACGGGCGCGGGTTCCGCTTCCTCCATCACCAACGCCCCACCGCCA
>JBGSSR010000079.1:0-8865 GCA_041736905.1 Sphingomonadaceae bacterium
GCGCGCATGGTCTGGGTCACTGGCAACCACGACCCCGATGTGCTGGGCGCACATGGCGGCGCGGTGGTGGCGGAGGCGGATTTGGCGGGGATTGCGCTGCGCCATCAGGCCGAAGGGGACAGCTTTGCGCCGGAAATCAGCGGCCATTTCCACCCCAAATGGCACGGCACCCTGCGCGGAAAAGCCATCCGCCGCCCGTGTTTCGTGCGTAGTTCCGGCGCGCCGCCGCGCCTGATCCTACCCGCATATGGTGCCTACACCGGCGGAATGCGCGCCGACGATGCAGTGATTGCCGCCGCGATGGATCATGCGCCGTGCGAGGCGTTACTGATCGCGGGCGGGCAATTGTGCACCTTTGCTTTGGAGCAGTGCAACGTCGCTTAGACTTTCGCCTAACCCCACTTGCTCCCCCGCGACGGTCGGACTATAGGCAGGGCGTGACCACCGGAAAGGTGGCGCTTTTCTCCCCATGATGTGCCAGTATCCGCCTTTATCATGGGACGTAAGAATATGACCGACATCACCCCTCGCACCGACCGCCATGGCCTTTCCGTAGCGGTAGAGCTTGCCGAATTCATTGAGCAAAAGGCGTTGCCCGGCACCGGCGTAGATGCGGACAGCTTTTGGGCGGGATTCGCGGCGTTGCTGGACCGATTCACGCCGGTCAATCGCGACCTGCTCGCCAAACGTGAAGATTTGCAGGCGAAGACAGACGCCTATCACAAGGCCAACCCAGGCCTGCCCGATCAAGCGACCTATCAGGCGTTCTTGCAAGAGATTGGTTATCTGGCCCCTGAACCCGCGCCCTTCACCATCGGCACGGACAATGTCGATCCCGAAATCGCGACCATGGCGGGGCCGCAGTTGGTGGTACCTGCACTGAACGACCGGTTCGTTCTGAACGCAGCGAATGCGCGGTGGGGTAGCCTTTATGATGCGCTGTATGGCACTGATGTTTTAGACGTTCCGGCGGCGAAGGCGGGCGGATACGACGAAGCGCGCGGCGCGGCGGTGATTGCCTATGCCAAGGCATTCCTCGACGAGGCCGTCCCCCTCGCCAATGGATCATGGGCGGACCTTGGCGACCCATCGGGCGGCATCGCACTCGCAGACCCTAGCCAATATGTAGGCAAAAGCGCAAAGGGCCGCCTGTTCCGGCACAACGGCCTGCATATTGAAGTGGTGTTCGACCCCAGCCACCCCATTGGCGCGACCGACCCGTCGGGCATTGCAGACGTGCAACTGGAAAGCGCGCTGAGCACCATCATCGATTTGGAGGACAGCGTTGCGGCGGTGGACGCCGAGGACAAAGTGCTAGGCTACACCAATTGGTTGGGCCTGATGCGCGGCGATTTGGAGGCGTCGTTTGCAAAAGGCGGGCGAACGGCGACGCGCGCGCTGAACGCTGACCGCCTCTATGACACTGTGACGCTGGCCGGACGCAGCCTGATGTTTGTGCGCAATGTCGGCCATTTAATGACCAACCCCGCCATCCTCCTGCCCGATGGCAGCGAGGTGTTTGAGGGCCAAATGGACGCCGTTATTACCAGCCTATGCGCGATGCACGACTTGAAACGGCTAGGCACGGCGGGCATCACCAACTCCCGCACCGGCAGCATCTATATCGTCAAACCGAAAATGCACGGCCCCGAAGAGGCGGCGATGACCAACGCCTTGTTCGACGCGGTGGAGGATATGCTCGGCCTGAACCGCCACACGATCAAGGTCGGCGTGATGGATGAGGAACGGCGCACGTCGGCCAACCTCGCCGCGTGTATCCACGCCGTGCGCGACCGGATTGTGTTCATCAACACCGGCTTCCTCGACCGGACCGGCGATGAAATGCACACGTCGATGCATGCGGGACCGATGATCCGTAAGGGTGCGATGAAAACGTCCGATTGGATTGCCAGCTATGAGGCGCGCAATGTCGCCATTGGCCTCGCCCATGGCCTTTCGGGGCGGGCGCAAATTGGCAAGGGTATGTGGGCCATGCCCGACCGTATGGCGGACATGATGGCGCAGAAAATCGGCCATCCCTTGACGGGAGCCAACACCGCATGGGTGCCTTCGCCCACCGCCGCAACATTGCACGCGATGCATTATCACAAGGTCGATGTGTTTGGCGTTCAGATGGAAAAAGCGGCGGAGGCTATCCCTGCGCTTGACCGTCTGCTGACCATCCCCGTTGCGGCGGCCGGGCATAATTGGTCCGCCGAGGAAGTCGCCGAGGAGTTGGAAAACAATGCGCAGGGTATATTGGGCTATGTCGTGCGCTGGGTTGACCATGGTGTGGGATGCTCCAAAGTCCCCGACATCAATGACATCGGCCTGATGGAGGACCGCGCGACGCTCCGCATTTCCAGCCAGCATATGGCCAATTGGCTGCTCCACGGCATCTGCACGCCAGAACAGGTGGACGCCGCGCTGCTGAAAATGGCGGCCAAGGTCGATGCGCAGAACGCGGGTGACCCGTTGTACACGCCGATGGCCCCTGACGCCGTGAACTGCATGGCCTTCCAAGCCGCGCGCGATTTGGTGTTTAAAGGCGTGGACCAACCCAGCGGTTACACCGAACCACTTCTACACGCATGGCGGCAAAAATTGAAAATGCGCGGTTGATAGCGTCAAATTATTTGCATAGTTTCGATCCGCCTTTCGCTATGGCGCGGTGGGCGTTCGAAAGACATCTATCTATGCCCAAAATTCGTGTCGTTTGGGCCGCATCAACGCTGTTGGTCGGCCTATGTTTTTCCATGCCCAGTGTCGCGCAAACTGCGCCCGCCGAAGAAAGCGCCGCCGCGGTTCAACCCATCGACTTGCTCAACACGCTGATCGGGGAGTGGGACGGGACGCTCGAATATCTGGATTATGGCGCGAACAAATGGTTCGGCATTCCGGCGCAAACCACGATCCAAAGTGGCGGTGATGGTGTGACCTTTATCCGCACGACAGATTTTGACGATGGCCCAAAGGTCGGCATCATTCGGATAACCTCGATCTCAATGATGGGAGGCGATGGCGTCACCGAATATTCGAACAGCTTCCGCAAAGGCCGCGTGCCCGAGTTGACCAATGCCACGTTGCGGGTCGAAAGCTACACCGACGCCGCGCATTGGGTGATGGTGAGCGAGGGCGCGGGCATGGATGATGACCGTCCGGCGACCTTGCGCCTGACCACCACCCGCGATGGCGCGCGCGTGGTGACGTTGAAGGAAGTCGACTTCACCGATGATGATAAGGCCGAATGGCTGACCCGCAACCGCACCACGATGACTAAGATGGAGTGAACCCGCGTTTTGCAAACGGGCGCAGGTCAGCCCTAATTAAAGCGCCGCCTGCAACCGGTTCATCAAGGCCCCAACCGGATGGTTATCGTTGCCGCGTGCTGGCTCGAAACCGCCCCGCGTCGCCTCCAAAGTTGCATGCAGGCGGATAAGCCGGGCATATAGGCTTTCGCTTTGCGCGATTAGCACGCGTGCTTCATCCGGCAAGTGGCTGGTCAATTCGGGGTCCGATGGCGGGGTATAACCAAGCCCACGCCGCACTGCTGCGCCATCGCCGCGCCCTTCTTCGGCGGCGCGTTGGTTGAGCAGCCATGCGATGCAATGCATCAGGCGGGTGGTGACCTTCATACTCTCACAAGAAAACGCAACGGCATCGACCATTTTGCCAGTGCCATGGCCCGTCCTGACCTGCTCGGTCCGGTCGGCGGTGAAATAGCTACGCGCCTCATCGGCAAGCACCATCGCCTCGGTATAAAGGGCCCCGATGACGCGGGGGGTCAATTGATGCTCGCTCAAATCCATCCCCCTTCGATGTCACAAAATGCGGCGGCGGTTAAGGGCGAAAGATGGCGAAGAATCGCGGTTAATGCCCATCAACGAAACCTGCCCCAAAATGAGACAAAGAGTCGAGTCCGAATTTATGAGTCGCGCCAAAGAGTTAGGCTTGTGTCACCCGCGAAATGAATCCTTCGCGGCACGGCGTTCGGCCAAGATTTCGGGCGTGGCGGCGCGCAGGAAGGGGTTGGTGGCGCGCTCTTCTGCCAAAGTGAAGGGCACCGTCGCCTCGCCGCGTTCCCGCATAGCGCGGACGTCCGCCATGCGGTCGATGATGGCTTGGTTATCAGGTTCAGCGACCAACGCATAAGCGCCGTTGCTGGCCGTGTACTCGTGCGCGCAGTGGATGATCGTTGCATCGGGCAACGCCTCCAATTTGCGCATCGCGGTGAACATATCGGCGGCGGTGCCTTCGAAAAGCCGCCCGCAACCCATGGCGAATAGCGTGTCGCCCACAAAGGCCAGCGGCGCGGTACCCCCTTCCAAAACATAGGCAATATGCCCTGCTGTATGCGCGGGCACATCAAGCACTTTGGCGGCGTAGGCACCCAACGTCACCACGTCCCCCTCGCTCACCGCGCGCGCGATACCGGGGATTTTCGCCGCCTCGCCCGCTGGACCAGTGACGACCGCGCCGGTCGCCTCTTGGATCGCCAAGTTCCCGCCGACATGGTCAGGGTGCCAATGGGTGTTCCAAATCTGCGATATGGTCCACCCCCGCGCCTCAGACTCAGCCAAAACTGGCGCGGCCTCGGCCGGGTCCACAATGGCGGTATCGCCGCTGGCGTCATCGTGGATCAGCCAGATGTAGTTATCAGATAAGGCGGGGATTCGGACGACTTCGATCATGCTTACCAGTTCCCCACGTTTTCTATGCTGACCCATGGTTCTTGTGGCGGCAGATTGCCTTCTTGCAGCAACTCCACAGAAATGCCGTCGGGCGATTTCACAAACGCCATATGCCCATCACGCGGAGGGCGGTGGATGATGTGCCCTGCGGCGGCGAGCGCGGCGCAGGTATCGTAGATATTATCGACGCGGTATGCCAAATGGCCGAAATTGCGACCGCCGGTATAGGCCTCGCCCTCGCCATCTTCGGGGGGCCAGTTGTAGGTCAATTCCACCTCGGCCAGTCCTTCCTGCCCCGGTGCGGCGAGGAAGATGAGCGTAAAACGGCCCTTCTCGCTATCGAAACGGCGCGTTTCCTGAAGCCCAATAAGATTAAAAAACGCCACGGTCGCATCGGGGTCCGACACGCGGATCATGGTGTGGAGGTATTTTGTCGGCATTTTTACTCCGTTCGTCGCTATTCAGAAACGGTTCATCGCAGTTTTATTATCTACGAACCGTAGGCATAAGGGGAAGATAGGGCGCATACCCCCAGCCGACAAGCATTTCAGGATAGGCGTTTTTGGGGGGTCGATGGTCGGCCCTGTCGCCCGTTCCGAATGCAAAGGATTTGGGACATGACACAAGAGGGCACACCACTAGAGGCAGCAGAGCGCAAAACCGGATTTTTGAGCCGCCTTACCGACAGCAATCGTAAGGCGTGGCTGATCGGATCGGCCATCCTTGCCACCGGTCTCATCGGCGGCGGATACCTGATGGGCGATGGCCTCGTCCGGATGAAGGGCGCAGACCGCGCGGTTACTGTGCGCGGCCTGTCGGAAAAGGAAGTTACCGCTGACCTTGCCACCTGGACCATTGCCTATTCCGCCACCGCGGGCGATATGGCGAGCGCACAGGCAAAGGCCGATGCCGATACCAAGGCCATCCGCGCCTTTTTCACGAGGTTGGGCTTTGATGCCAACGCCATTCAGCCTACTGGTGCCAATGTCAGCAGCTATAACAACAACGGCGTCATGACCTACACCGTCAAACAACGCATGAGCCTGCGCACGACCGACATCAAAAAGGCGGATGAAGCGGTGAAGCAACAATTCGACCTTGTGAAATCGGGCGTCGAATTGGAGGAAGGCAGCGGCATGGCCTATAGCTATACCAAGCTGAACGACATCAAGCCGGGGATGATTGCCGAGGCCACCGTGGACGCGCGCAAATCAGCCGAGCAGTTTGCCAAAGACAGCGGCACCGGCGTGGGCTCAATCAAATCGGCAACACAGGGCTATTTCGAAGTCACCGCCCGCGACGGCGATGGTGGCGGTTGGGGCGTTAGCGACAGCCCGTATAAAAAGGTCCGCGTTGTGACGACGGTGGAGTTTTATTTGGATTAAGTGACGAAACGGGGTGGGGCTAAACGCCCTGCCCCACCAATTTAGCCATCATATTATCATAGGCGGCGACGATAGCGGCAATGTCGCCGTCGCGCGACAGGCGGTGGTCGCCGTCCTTGATGAGCGTCACGGTCACATCATCGCCCATCAACGCAGCGGCAGTAGCCATCGACAACTCCCACGGCACGTCATTATCCCTTTGCCCATGCACCAAATGCGCGGGGCAGGTCAGCGCAATGGGCGCGTCAGTGAGCAACTGCGCCTGCCCATCGGCCCAAAACCCCGCGAATGTCGGGGTTGGTTCCGGCCCATAAGGATTGTCCTCAAACACCACGCCGCTTGCCGCAATCTCTGCCTTTTGGGCATCGGCGTAGCCCCATTCGGTAAAATCCGGCGCGGCGGCGATGCCGATGAGGCCAAAGACCTGCGCAGGGCGGGCGAGTGCCATCAGTAGCATCAGCCAACCGCCCATGCTGGACCCCATTAGGATGACTGGGCGGTCGCCAAACACATGGTCAATCACCGTCCAGACCTCATCGCGCCACCGGCTTAATGTGCCATCGGCGAACGCGCCATCGCTTTGCCCGCATCCGGTATAGTCGAGCAACAGCGCGGCGCGACCCTGCACAGCAGCATGGGCGAACAGTGCTGTTGCCTTACCGCCCGCCATGTCGGACATATAGCCGGGCAGGAAAACTAACGCCGGACCATCACCATCCCGCCATCGGTAAGCCATGCGCAGGCCGGACGGCAGGGTGAAATGTTCAGCGTCAGTCAAAGATGACACTATCACTCTCTTTCACATTGGGGTCGTCTTCGCACATGGTCAGCACCGCGTCCCATTCCGCCGCGCTTAATGCGGGGGTGTAAGTGACATTGGCCTTCTTGCTGCCCATAAATGCCTTCGTCCGGTCGGCGTTGGCGGGGTGGGTGGTGACGTAAGACAGCGCGCGTTCGACCTTGGCCGATTCGACCTCGTCCGTTTTTGCGACTTTCTTGTTGGCCTGATCGCCGGTCGCCCCGCGCTTTTCCTTGGCACCTTTCTCCTCTGCTTCGCCATTCTCCTCACCGCTCATGCGGGTGAAGAAGCCTGCGGTGTCGGTGGGGTCGATTTTGGCATCGGCCATGCGGGCGATGGACCAATTATCCGCGTCCCGCTCCGCATCGCGGCCATAGGCCATGGAGAGCAGGCCGTTCAGCGCGCCGCCCGCCTGCCCATCAATCCCGCCGAGCAGGAACGACAGGCCCATTTGCCGGAGCAGCGATTGCATCACATGGCGCCGCCGGACGTGGCCGATTTCATGCGCCAAAACGCCCGCCAGTTCATCGGGTGATTTTGCCTCATCCAATAGCCCTTGGAAAATGATAATCTTTCCGCCGGGCAGTGCGACAGCGTTGACCATTTCGATGTTGGCGACTTGGATATCCAAATCCTCACCATGGGCATCGAGCTTCCCCTCCAACCGCGCCAGCGCCGCGGTGCCTGCCGGTGTTTGGCATAGCCGACCACCAAAGTCACCGACCATCGCATCGCCCAATTTCTGCTCCCAGCTATACGGGACCAAGGGCGCAAGCCATTGCGGCATGGCAGCGAACAAGGCAAGCGCGCCGACACTGACCACGGCAAAACCAGCCATCGCCCCGCCCAGCCCTATTCGGTCAATGACGCCGCCATATTTGACCTCGCGCGGCAATTTCGCCGCCATCGCGGTGGGCAGCGTGTCAAGAAAACCAAGCCGCCACCCCTCGCTGTCTTTCAGTCCAAAAATGGGCAGCGTATTTTGCGCCTCACGCCACACCAAATCGGCATAAAGCACGCCGCCGATTTCGGTGCCATCCTCCGCCAATATGCGCAGGCCATGGCCCGCATCTATAAGGGTGACATCGTGGCGAAACGCGGTTGCGCCATCGAAGTAAAAGGCGCGAATGGCCGACGCGTCCGTCATCAAAACGCCCCCACATCCAATGCGTCGAGCAAGCCCTCACCATGTTTGTTCACCCGCGTTTCCGATTGCGTCAACGCGGCAATATCGACCTCACCATAGGCTTCCATATGGCGCATGAAAAACGCCCAATGGCGATAGCGCAGGAATGGCCCGACGAGCGCAAAGGGAATGAAGAACAGCGCAAGAATTGAAACCGTCACGATGGTTTGAAACGGCCCGTTCTCCTCGCCGGGTGCAGGCAATTCAAAGCCATCGAACAATCCATAGGCCGCAGCCCCCATGCCCAATGGGACCAAGGTTACTACCGCCGCCAACAACCAAATGCCGAAATCGCCTAAGAACAACAACAACCAATCCTTGGTCTTGGCCGCGAAGCTGAATTCCAGTTTCTCCAAAGTCAAACTGCCCACCGCAACGCGGTAGAATTTGGCATAAAAAATCAGCCAGATGAGCGGCAGGACCAGGTATATAAGCGCAATCGTTCCAAAGGTTAGCAGGCCGATTGCCATTGCACTTGCTTCACTTGGTGGACCACTATCAAGGTCTGCCGTGGTGCCAACGATACCGGCGGCGATACCGCCAACAACGACCGCCAAAATCGCCATGATGATAGGCGACAGATAAAACAGCAGATAGCGCTTCATCAGGCTGCTGAAATCCGCGTCACTGTAAAATTTATGGCCGCCGAAGCTCATCGCGTTCCAACGCTCATTCCACAACGACACCATCGACCATGGGATGAGCAGGCCAGCGGGCAAATATCCCACGATGTTCTTCCAGATATATGACCAGCCGTAAATCATACCGGGATCATCGCTGCCGCCGCGAATGCCGCGCCAGTAT
>JBGSSR010000088.1:0-7472 GCA_041736905.1 Sphingomonadaceae bacterium
GCCCGCGTCAAACGCCGCCGTCACGGCCGCGCGTTCGCATCCGGCGCGCACCAGCCCGCTATCGGCGCGCATACCCAAGGCGAGGCCCAGCGAATCCAACAAAATCGACTTGCCCGCCCCCGTCTCACCGGTCAGCACGCCAAGGCCGTGCGCGAACTCAAGGTCCAGCGCCTCAATAAGAACAATGTCGCGGATGGAAAGCGATGTCAGCATGGCTGCATCCCCAATAGCGCGTTACGACAAAAGAACAAAGCGCGAATTTGCACGCGCTTTCGTCCCCTAATCAGGTTTTGTCGGCGAGCAATTCGGCCGCGCGGTCCGACCATTTGCTGCCCGGGTGGGCATCGTTCAACATCGCGGCGGCCTTTTTCGCCTCATCGGGGATTCCTAGCGCGAGGTAGGATTCGACCAAACGATAATAGCCCTCAGGCGCATGCGTCGTGGTGCCATATTCGTCGGTCACGGTGCGGAAGCGCAACGTCGCGGCCAGCCATTGGCCACGGCTTTGATAAAAACGCCCAACTTCCATTTCCTTACCGGCGAGGTGGTCGCGCACCAATGCAATCTTCTGCTTCGCATCGGCGGCATAGCGGCTGTTCGGATACAGGCGGACAACATCGTTCAGCGATTGCAACGCCAATTCGGTCGTTTTTTGGTCGCGGGTAACGTCGTTGATTTGCTCATAATAGCTGACGCCGATCAGGTAATAAGCGTAGGCGGCGTCTTTATTGCCCGGGTTGTTTTGCAGGAACCGGCGCGATGCGTTGATGGCCTCGGTATATTCACGGGCCATGTAATAAGAAAAGGCGCTCATCAATTGTGCGCGGCGGGCCCAAGGGGAAAACGGATGTTGCCGCTCCACTTCGTCAAACAAGGCGGCGGCGATGCCATATTGCTTGGCGTCCAGCCGCTCCATCGCGGAATTATACAGCGTCGATACGTCGCGCGCGACATAGCGGGTGTCGTTGACGCCCTTATTGCCGCCGCCATTGGCGCACCCCGCAAGCAGGGCGGTGGAAAGGACGATTGCGATGGTGCCCGTGATAGGGCGGACGAATTTCTGGCTCATGCCTGTTCCTTATCCATTGACGGCGCAAAGGGAAAGGGGGAAAGCGGCGCACCGTTCGTCCCCGTCCTTGATAGGCCCCGCTATCCTAACCCCTGCCTGTATATCGGATGAACAGCCGTGAGGGAATAGGGCTACATCTCCCCGCGCTGGCGGCGGATGGCGTACCATTTTTCCACATTGGCGTTATGTTCGGCCAAGGTGTTGGCGAAGATATGCCCGCCTTTGCCGTCCGCCACAAAATACAACGCGGACGAATCATTGGGGTTCAGCACCGCCTCAATCGATTTGCGCCCCGGATTGGCAATCGGGCCAATGGGCAGGCCGACCTTGGCATAAGTGTTATAATCATTCACATCGTTGAGTTCCGACCGACGGATGCGGCGGCCCAGCGGCTTACCCTTGGTAATCGGATAGATCGTCGTGGGATCGGCCTGCAACATCATGCCCTTGCGCACGCGGTTGGAATAGACGGCGGCGACAGTGCGGCGTTCGCTGTCTAGCGCGGTTTCCTTTTCCACAATCGACGCCAGCGCCAACGCCTCTTGCGGCGTTTGCACAACAGTGTTCGGGGAGCGTTTCGCCCATAATTCCGCCAATGTGTCGGTCATCCCCTTCTGCATCCGGACGAGCACCGCCTGCCGCGATTCGCCGCGTTCGAAGGAGTAGGATTCGGGGAGCACACTGCCCTCCGCCGGAATTTCGATGGTGCCGGTGAGCAAAGGCTCGGCCATCAACCGTTCGTAGACGAGGATCGACGGCATCCCCTCCGGAATGGTAATCATCCGTTGCTGCCCAATGCCGCCCTGCATAATTTTCAGGACGCCGGAATTGCTCACGCCCTTGGGGAACAGGAATTCGCCCGCTTTAATCGGCTCGCTACCGCCGAAAATTTTCGCACGATTCAGGAAAGCCTCGGCGGATTTGATGACTCCCTCGTCCTCCAATTGCTTGGCGGCGGCGGTCATGGTGACGCCGTTGGGGATTTGCACGGTCTTGTCGGCGGTCAGCGGCCCTGCGCCGGTCCAGCCATAGACAAAATTGCCCGCCGACACCGCCACCAACAACGCGACGATGGCGAAAAACGCGATGGCTGCCTTACGCATAGGCTTAGTCGACCGCTTTCATAATCAGGCTGGCGTTGGTGCCGCCAAAGCCGAAGGAGTTGTTCAGCACCGCTTTCACTTCGCGTTTGCGCGGTGTGTGCGGGACAAGATCCACGCCCTCCGTGCCGTCATCCGGCGTGTCGAGGTTCAATGTCGGCGGCACAATCTGGTCGCGAATGGCGAGGATGCAGAAAATGCTTTCCACCGCCCCTGCCCCACCGAGCAAGTGGCCAATTGCCGATTTCGTGCTGCTCATCGACACATTCGCAATGTCATCACCGAACAGGCGTTTGACTGCGCCCAATTCGATGGTGTCCGCCATTGTGCTGGTCCCGTGCGCGTTGATATAGTCAATATCCGCCGGCGTCATGCCCGCTTTTTTCAGCGCCATTTGCATCGACCGGAACGCGCCATCGCCATCGGGGTGCGGCGCGGTAACGTGATAGGCGTCGCCCGACAGGCCATAGCCCACGACCTCCGCATAAATTTTCGCGCCGCGTGCTTTTGCGTGCTCATATTCCTCCAGCACCAATACGCCTGCGCCTTCACCCATGACGAAGCCGTCGCGGTCCTTGTCATAGGGGCGGCTGGCGGCTTCGGGGCGGTCATTATAGCTGCTGTTAAGCGCCCGCGCCTGTGCAAAGCCCGCAATGCCGATGGGGCAAATCGTCGCTTCTGCGCCGCCCGCCAGCATGATGTCGGCATCATCGTCGCGAATCATCCGCGCCGCATCGCCAATCGAGTGCGCGCCGGTGGAACACGCCGTGACGACCGCGTGGTTCGGCCCTTTCAGGCCATAACGAATGGAAACTTGGCCGGAAATCAGGTTGATGAGCCGCCCATGGACAAAGTGCGGCGACACGCGCCCGGGGCCGCGTTCGTGCAGGTTCACAGCCTCCAACGCGATGCCGGGCAAGCCGCCAATGCCCGACCCGATGGAACAACCAGCGCGAAATTGCGTTTCTTCGTCCATGTCCAGTAGGCCTGCATCTTCCAATGCCTGCCCCGCGGCATCAAGGCCGAACACGATAAACGGGTCCACTTGCCGTTGAATTTTGGGATCGACGCGCTTGTCGGGGTCATAGCCATATTCATGGTCCTTGCCTTTTACTTCGCACGCAATCTGGCATTTCTGGTCGCTGGCATCAAAGCGCGTGATGGGGCCAGCGCCCGATTTGCTGGCAAGGATATTGGCCCATGTGGTTTCAACGTCCGCGCCCAATGGCGTGACCAGACCCAGACCCGTTACGACAACACGGCGCATATTATCCTCTTTCTTACCTAAGCTTACGCGCACGATATAGCGTCATGCGCGCCCAAATGCCAGCGGCCACCCGCCTGATATGCTTCGGCCCTCCGACACGGCCCAAAGGAGCCGTAGCGGGGGGCCGCACGCGATCCCAATTCAGGGCCGCTAATTCGAAAAGCCACCGAAAGGGCAACGGAAACCTGCGCCCATTCAGCTGCCACAGCCTTAGCCGTTGGCGTCGATATAATCGATGGCGTCCTTCACCGTGCCGATTTTTTCGGCGGCGTCATCGGGGATTTCGACGTTGAATTCTTCTTCAAACGCCATGACCAGCTCAACGATGTCAAGGCTGTCCGCGCCCAGATCGTCGATGAAGCTTGCATCCTCGGTCACTTTTTCGGCTTCTACGCCCAAATGTTCGACAACGATTTTTTTGACGCGTTCTGCAGTGTCGCTCATGGTTTTTCCCTTATCCCTTCTAAGGCAGGTTGTTGGTTTCAGATTCCGCCCTAGTGCCGGAATGGCGTTAGGGCAAGGGGGATATGTGTGGTTCAGGCACGACAAACTCTCCGTCAGGATTCGTGTCCAATCGAACTTTCGATTCAACTGCATCGAAATTCGGTACAAAGGACGCCTTCAACAAATCGCTGAATGAGCGACCGCCGAAATCATTTCCCGAAATTGGGCCGGCGTACAATTTTCCGGCATCTCCATAAGTCCCGTTCGATGATACGATATTGACCTCGCTCGATTCGGTTGTCGCAAAATCCTCGAGGTCCAAGCCAGTATTTGCGCTAATATAATTCGCCAAAAGGTCCTGCACCACCCAAATTGCACGACCGCCCCAAGCATTTGCTGCCTGTGACTTTACGATCATTTGCCCAGCCATTCTTGACCAGACTTGTCGAATGTTGACGTTAGGAGACATAATTTTATCACCCTGATCAGCTAACAATGACTTTCTAAATGCTGTGGCAATGTCCGTTCCTTTTTCTTTATTTCCACCACTTGTAGAGCAAGTCATAACTTCGATTATATTTGGAGGTCCATAAGTGTGATTGTAGAGAATTTCTCGCACAACATAATCAAATCGGTATTTGAATTTGCGACCACCTCGCTTTTGATCGACCGTAATTTCCTTCCAAACAGCAACTTTCGCGCCAGAAGGAATCCTAGCGGCTGACATTACAGTCTTGAGCAAGTTACTTTGTGACTTACTCACCTGTCCGTCAGTAAAATTCAATAATCTACGAGGGCAAATTATCCATCGGCCTCCAGTTGTTTGCACCGAACAAATTGCGCAAGCGACCGAGCCCGCCTTTAATACAGACGCATCAAATCTCGCTCTAATGCCCGCATCAGCGGATAATGAGACTTTAGCCATGTCACGGTTCCCACCTCCATCGCACAACTTATCTGTGTAAGGGCATTTAGCATGGGAACGATGATGAATGCCCTCACCCGAATGGAGGGGGAACCCGAAAATTTCGTCTACGAATGACACGTGAGTCCCTTCATCAACGCCGCACCAATAGCCTTTGCAAGAGGTGGGGGCACACTATTTGCTACCTGACGGTGTTGATCTAAATTGCTAACTTGACCAGTTCGGCCACGAATGGGGCCAAATAATTTATAAGTATCGGGATAACCATGAATTCTCAAATACTCTTTTGGTGTCAAATACCTGTTATCCTTGGGATGATAAAATATCTCACCACAACGCAAGGTTAAAGAAGGCAAACTCCTCGAAAGCCTACGAAATTTCGTTGTATCTTTTTTTGTTAAGTTTTTAATAATGTCGGGAGGTGCATCCGATTTTGATAGCCAGCCCCCTTCGCTTACCCATGAAATCCTTTGCCTGTCGCGATCGGGCGTTACGTCAACATGGTTCGAGTCAGCTTTCTCCGCTTTCATGTATGGCTCATGTAGGTCACTTATGACATCGCCTACTGTAATTGGATTATCGCGCGAAATTTCGAGAGAGGGTAAAAATGGCTCACCGCCTAAACAGCCTGTAAAAATCACCCGCTCACGTGACTGAGCAACCGAAAAATTAACTGCGTTTAGCACTCGGTAATTTACACCATAGCCGAGAGATTTTAGTCGTGACATCAATTCGTGCACAACTTCCGTGTGTTTTAAAAAGCCCTTAACTTGTTCAATGATAAAGAATTGGGGGCGTACTGCTTCTAACCAGCGGACCATTTCGAAAACCAAAAGTCCATCTTTGTGCCCTACGCCTTTTTTCTCGCCAATCTGTGAGAAGGGCTGACATGGGGGGCCGCCGTGGATCAAATCAATTTTCTCAACTCCGGTCGCTTCCCAGACTTTTACTGGATCAAAAGTCCGAACGTCACCATGAAAAACAATCGCCTTAGTATTGTGCCTCAACGTATCCGCACAATTTGCGTCCAATTCGACAGCAGCGACCGTCTCAAAACCGGATTGCGACAAACCGACATCTAAGCCGCCTGCACCTGAAAAAAGGCTAATTGCTTTCATGACAGTTCCATTCAATAGTTATTTCTAAACGCTAATAGCCAAAACCAAACTTGGCAAGAACAAAAAAAGAACTAAATCATCGCCATGCCACCATTAACGTGCAATGTCTGACCCGTAACATAGGCGGCTTCGTCGGATGCCAGATAGGTGACGGCGGCGGCAATGTCCGCGCCCTCGCCCAATTTGCCCGCGGGGATTTTGGTGAGCAGCGCCTCTTTTTGCGCGTCCGGCAAGCCATCGGTCATTGGCGAGGTGATGAACCCCGGCGCGACGCAATTGACCGTGATGTTGCGGCTGGCGAGTTCTTGGCCCAGCGCCTTGCTCATGCCGACAAGGCCCGCTTTCGACGCGGCATAGTTGGCTTGGCCGGGGTTGCCGGTCGTGCCCACAACGCTGGTGATCGTGATAATCCGTCCGGTGCGCGCCTTCATCATCGGCTTGGCGGCGGCGCGGATGAGGCGAAATGCCGCCTCTAGGTTCACCGAAATCACATCCTGAAAATCCGCATCCTTCATCCGCATGATCAGGCCATCGCGGGTGATGCCCGCATTGTTGACCAGAATATCGAGCCGCCCGCCGAGTTTCTCCAACGCGGCGGGGATGAGAGCCTCCACCGATTCGGGGTCGGACAGGTTGCAGGTGGCGATTTGGTGGCCTTCGCCCGGTAGCGACGCGCGCACCTCCTCCAACACCGCCTCGCGCGTGCCGGACAGGCAAACGGTCGCACCTTGGGTGGCCAGCGCGCGCGCAATCGCGGACCCGATACCACCCGATGCGCCCGTGACAAGCGCGGTTTTGCCGGTGAGATTGAACATGATGGTACTCCCTAAAATTATGGATTCGATTGGTTCACGCGGAGACGCGAAGCCGCGGAGGGGCGGTGGTCATTGACGATACGGCGCAGCCCTTCTTTCAACGTCCCCCCTCCAAAATTGATGAGCAGCCCTACGGGCTGATGAGAAAGGCGTAAATAGGTGAGCAGTTGTTTGCCGTGCACGGCGGCCAGCCGCTCCACCGATTTGATTTCGACAATCAGTTGGTTTTCGACAAGAAGGTCCAACTTAAACGCAGCCGGAAACCGGTTGCCTTCAAATTCAATATCAATGGGCACTTGCCGCCGAACGGCATAGCCTTTTTCAATGAGTTTCCCCGCCAATACGGTTTCATAAACCTGCTCCAACAGGCCTGGTCCCAAATCCCTATGTATGCGTAGGGCCAAGTCGACCACGTCGCCGCTAATCGCATCAATATCGTGCATACACCCTCCGCGACTCCGCGTCTCCGCGTGAACCCAATTACCCCAACGCCTTCAAAAACGCCTCCACATCGGCCATTGTCACAATGGAGTCGATGGCGGCATCCGGCGCGACTTTCTTGACCATCGGGCCGACGACCTTGCCGCCGACTTCGGCGAAATGCGCAACGCCGGCCGCCGCCATAGCGATACCCGATTCGCGCCAGCGGACGCGGCCGGTGACTTGTTCGACGAGCAGACGTTCGATGTCGGATGGCTCGCTGGTCGGCGCGGCGGTGACGTTGGCGAAGAGAG
>JBGSSR010000111.1:0-1634 GCA_041736905.1 Sphingomonadaceae bacterium
CAAAAGATTCAGGAAATCAAAGAAATCAAGATGCGTCCGAATATCGACGATCATGATTACGAAACCAAGTGCAAGGCGATTACCAAGTTCATTGGTAACGGCGACAAGGTGAAGGTTACGTTGCGGTTCAAGGGCCGCGAAATGTCGCACCAACAACTTGGCATGCAATTGTTGCAACGCCTGTCCGAGGATATGGCAGAAATCACCAAAATCGAATCGCATCCGCGTCTGGAAGGGCGGCAGATGTTGATGGTGTTGACGCAGAAGTAGGCTCGACCTTCCGACAAGAAAAAAGGCGCCGCCCCCTAGGGTTGGCGCCTTTTTCGTGGGTGGAATAGAAGCTTCTACTCGCTCCAATAAATATCCATCTTGGCGGCCGAACGCGGCACGTCCAATTGCGCGTCGCTGAATTCCACGCGGCCGCCCGGCGGCAAGGTGCTGACCTTGGGCTTGGCAATCCAATCGAACACTTTGCGCCCTTGCGCATCGTACAGCACGATTTGCAGCGGCGGGACCGGTTGTTCCTCATCGGTCGGGTTCACAATCGTGCCGCTGGCCGCGAAATATTCGGTTTCCTTGCCGTCCTTCACAATTGTTTGACGATCGAGATTGGCATCGGGGATGATTTCCAACGGCGGGTCAACCTCGGCCAGTTTCAGGCCATCGCCCATCCAGCCATAAATCGCATTCGACCCGATGACGACGGCCACCAACAACGCAAAGCCCAATGCCGCCATGGTCCAATAGCGAGCCGGATTGCGACGCGGGCGGCGCAAGGGTTCATCGGGGGCCTCCGCGCCCGCCATCGCCGAAAATTGTGGCGGCGGCGGCAAATCGTCCATGCCGCGCCCAAGGCTTTCGGCCATGGGGGCAAAGGATGGCTCGGGCCGCTCAAACGCCTCCAACGCTGCTTCTTGAAACCAGCTGTGTTTGCAATTGGCGCAGCGCACCTGCCGCCCTTGCGGGCCAATGGCGCTATCCGGCACGACATAACGCGTCTGACAATTGGGGCAGTTCAGCAACATGCCATCCATAAACACGCGCCCGCGCCCCATGGCAACCCCAATGGCCGCGCGGCGCGGGGTTAGGGTTAAAAAGTTGTGGAAGATGCACTATTTCGCGCCCACTTCCTCCGCCACGCAGGCCCAAAGTCGCACAAGTGCCCGATATTTGTAGGCTTTACCTACGGCCCCCATTGCCGCTATCCCAGCGTAATGAACCGCCCAATCGACACTATGGTTGAATTTGAGAACGTCGGCCTGCGCTACGGCACGGAGGCGGAGACGCTGTCCGATATCAATTTCCGTCTGAACCCGGGCAGTTTCGTGTTCCTGACCGGAGCATCTGGGGCGGGAAAAACCTCGCTGATGAAGCTCATCTATCTGGCGCAAAAGCCATCGCGCGGGGTCATCAAGCTGTTCGGCGAGAATGTCGTCACGATGGAGCGCGACCGCCTGCCCCGCCTGCGCCGCCGCATTGGCGTGGTGTTTCAGGATTTCCAATTGGTCCCGCATTTGTCCACGTTCGACAATATCGCGCTGCCCTTGCGCCTGTCGGGTGTCGAGGAGAGCGATTTGCAGGGCCCAGTGACCGAAATGTTGGCATGGATTGGCCTCACCGAACGCGCCAATGCG
>JBGSSR010000113.1:0-2360 GCA_041736905.1 Sphingomonadaceae bacterium
CCGCCTGAAACATCGCAACCTGCGCATTGCGGGTGGCGGGGGACAAAGCGCCCATGACCACCGCCGCGCCGCCGCGAAGCCGCCGCAGCATTTCGGCGACGGCGTATACTTCTTCGATGGAAAACGCGATAACGGCGGAACGGGGCGGCAGGCGGGAGAGCTTTTTGCTGCCCGCATAGCTTAGCGTTGAGAAGCGCGGGCGGGTGATGATTTCGGCTTTGGGGATAAGCGCCTGAATGACGGGGCGCAGGCTGGCCGAACCCAGTATCATCGTCTCATCCCGCCCGCGCCGGTTCAGCATCCGGTCGGTGAAAATATGCCCGCGTTCAGGGTCTTGCCCGATTTGCGCTTCGTCCAGCGCGACAAATGAAAAGTCGCGGTTTTCCTTTCCATGGGATTGCGGCATGGATTCGGCGGTGCACAGGAAATAGCGCGCGCCCGGCGGTTCGATGCGTTCCTCACCGGTAATGAGCGCCACCTGATGCGCGCCCTTAATCGCGACGACGCGGTCGTAGACTTCGCGGGCGAGCAGGCGGAGGGGGAAGCCCATCATGCCGCTTGAATGCGCGCACAGGCGCTCCACCGCCAAATGCGTCTTGCCGGTGTTGGTCGGGCCAAGCACAGCGGTGATTTTGGCGGAGGATGGAGGGGCGGGCATGATTCTGCCAAACAACGTGGCGGGCAGCGCGCACGATTGCAAGGACGCGGGGGAGTTATCCCCGATTAATCGCCCATTCCCGGATAACGCTCAAATGCAGGCAGGTCGCCCAAACTCGCCATCCACCCAATGCGGTCCGCCGTTTGAATTTGCGCCTGCACCGGATAGGCGTCGGGATTATCGAGCGTCGCCGATTGCACGTCAATCTTGCCGGGGAACACCGCCTCGCTAATATAAAACAGGCCAGTTCCACATTTGGGGCAGAAATGGCGGCGGCCATGCTCACTGCTCTCGTAGATGCTGACGTCGCCCGAAATGCTGACCGCGCCCGCGTCAAACATCGCCCATCCGACCGCCGGTGCGCCGCTGTGTTTGCGGCAATCGGTGCAGTGGCACAGGCAATGATGCTCCGGCTGCGCGTCCGCCGCGATGGTGTAGGTAACTGCGCCGCAATGGCATTGTCCTGATTCGCTCATGAAACATCTCCTTTGCGTGTAGGATAATGTTTCACGTGGAACATTTCAAGAACGAAATTAGAGGATGTATTTTGACAAATCCTTGTCCTCAGCAATATCCGACAATTGCTCCCGCACATAGGCGGCGTTGATTTGCACCACATCGCCCGCGCGGTCCTCCGCCTCGAACGACAAGCTTTCCAGCAGTTTTTCCATCACTGTGGACAAACGCCGCGCACCGATATTCTCCACGCTTTCGTTCACATTCACCGCAATCTGCGCGATTTCGTTGATCGCGTCGTCGGTGAAGGTGACGGTGACGTCCTCAGTTCCCAGCAAGGCGGCATATTGCGACGGCAAATTCGCCTTTGTCTCCGCCAAAATGCGCACAAAATCGTCTTTGCCCAATGCGCGCAGTTCCACGCGGATGGGCAGGCGGCCCTGCAATTCGGGTAGCATGTCGGATGGTTTCGCTACATGAAACGCACCCGATGCGATGAACAGCACATGGTCGGTTTTCATCGGGCCATATTTGGTGGCGACGGTGGTGCCTTCGATTAAGGGCAGCAAATCGCGCTGCACACCTTCACGGCTGACAGACCCTCCGCGCACATCAGACACGGCGATTTTATCGACCTCGTCCAGGAACACGATACCATTGGCTTCGGCATCGGCCAGCGCCACGCGCGCCACGTCGTCCTGATCCATGCGGCGTTCGGATTCTTCCTCCACCAATTTGTCCCAGGCGTCCGCGACGCGCAATTTGCGTTTCTTCATGCGCGGGCCGCCAAAGGCTTTACCCATCATGTCGGACAGGTTAATCATGCCGACGCCACCGGGCATTCCCGGGATGTCCATGGGGGCCGACGGCGCGTCCTCAACCTCCACCTCAACCTCTACGTCGTTCATATGGTTGTCGGTGATGCGTTGGCGGAAGCTCTGCCGCGTCGCCTCGCTGGCGCCTTTGCCGGTCAGCGCATCGAGCAAGCGGTCCATCGCCGCCTCACTCGCCGCATCGCGCACCTTGTCGCGGCGGCGTTCCTTTTCAAGGCGCACGGCCTCCTCGACCAGATCGCGGGCGATTTGTTCGACGTCGCGGCCGACATAGCCAACCTCGGTAAACTTCGTCGCCTCCACCTTGATAAAAGGCGCGTCGGCGAGTTTGGCGAGGCGGCGCGATATTTCGGTCTTGCCGCAACCCGTCGGCCCAATCATCAGGATGTTTTTCGGGGTCACTTCATCGCGCA
>JBGSSR010000145.1:0-5403 GCA_041736905.1 Sphingomonadaceae bacterium
GCGCGGCGGCGCGCAATTGGGCCTCGTCCAGATGCTCCAACCGCACGCCAGACCCCGCAAAATCCGCCGCCAATTGCGCCAGAGCCTCCGCTTCATCCGCGCGTGCGATGGTCAGCGACCCGCGTTCCTTCAAGAAAGACTCCCCGCCAAACGCCGCCGGCGGGTTGCGGAGCCACGGTCCAGATGCCGTGGTCAGCGGCTGCACCAATGGCCCGCCATAGCTTTCATCCCAAAACGCCGCCGACCGTCCGGTGGTGTGATAGCCTGGGGCATCCTCCGCCTCTAAAAGCACCACGCTCGCGCCGGATTCCAGGAAAGCGGCAATGCTAGCGCCCGCAATCCCTGCACCAATAATCGCTATATCATAATGCGCGGTCATGGTTTGGCGGGTGCGACCCTATCCAGAAAGCGCCCCACCCGCGCCATCACATCATCGCGCACGGAGTCCACTTCGCGCAGCATTTCATGGCCGACGCCTTTGGGCGCGACGAAGATGTCGGCATCGGGCATCCGCGCCGCCAGTTCGCGCGCGCGCTTGGTGCTTACCAATTGGTCGCCGTCGGTCGCAAAGAGGAAGGTGGGGCAGGTCACGCGCTCGACATAACCGGGCGCGGCGATGTGCACGATGCTCTCCATCGCGGCAAGCACCCATCCCCATGTGCCGGGGCCAAGTTCCAATCCCGGCCGTGCCGCGCGCCAGAATTTCTCATCATCATAGCGCGCATCATCATTGGTCAGCATCGCTTGCCGCGCGCGCATGGTGGCGCCGGGTTTTTCCGAAATGCTCCATGCGGGCGCTTCTGCCCCCTTAAAGCGCACCATCATGCGGGCGTATTTGACCGCCCATTCGTCAGGGACCGGCGGGCCTTTGACCGCGAACATCGGCGCGGAGAAAATCAGCGCATCGGGCGCAATCAATCCATCACCCACGGCGCGCATCGCAATATGACCGCCCATGGAGTGCGAAGCGATGATATGCGGCGCCGGGGTGGTCGCTTTCCACGCGGCAAACAACTCAGCCAAATCCGCCGCCCATGTCGCAAAGTCGTCGATATGGCCAAGGTTGCTGCCTGCGATTAGGCGGCCGGACAAAGCCTGCCCGCGCACATCGGTGGCGGTAACGGCGAAGCCATCCCGCGCCCATTCATTCAGCGATTCCAAATATTTCTCAAAGAAATCGCCGCGCCCCGGCACGAACAAAATGGAGCCGCGTGGCGAGGCGGGCTTTGCCCAATCAATCCGCCGAATGGGCCAGCCATCGCGCGTCGTCCACACCGATTCGGAGGCATCGTTAGGAATTGCCCGCCGATTAAACGGTGCAGGTGAAAGCAATTGCGATGACACTTGGCCGTTTGTATCAACCATGCGACGCGGCGTCCCTTTGTTCAATAGAGCGGCACATGCGCGCTCACGCTTACCAATTTTCAACACATGATGGTTAATGCCATCGGTTATGACCTTATCTCCTCTCGCTTACGGCCTGTTGGCCCTATTGGCAATCGCCCTTGTCACCGCGATGGTGACCGACATCCGCGCGCGGATTATTCCGAATAAGCTGAACGCCGCCGTGGCCTTGGCCGCGCCGTTGTTCTGGTTCGCAATGGGCGAAAGCCTGTGGCCCGACGTCGCTATCCATTTGTTATGCGGCGTTATCGTGTTCGGCTTTTTCCTTTTGATGTTCAAATTTGGAATGATGCAGGGCGGGGACGTCAAATTGCTCGTCGCGCTGTCGCTTTGGTTGGATTGGCAACAGGTTTACAACCTGATCCTTTACTCCTCCCTCATTGGCATCGCGATAACGTTAATTTTTTGGGCGGTGCATAAAGCGCGGAAAGCCGAGGGTCCGCCCGAGGTTCCATTTGGCATCGCCATCGCTTTGGCGGGACTGTTTATTATCAGTGAACGCTATTTTAACCATTTTACTTGAAAGATGAATGGCCCGCAAATTTCGGGGTGCCATTGGAGGCTTGTGATTAGTCATGGATAAGAAGAAACTTTTGCTCCTCGCTGCTGCGTTGATTATTGCAATCGGAACGGCATTTGGTGCACGCACCTTGTTTATGGGCGGCGGCGCGCCGAACGCGAATGCAGCCACGGCTGCGGAACAGCTCCCCATGGTGCTGGTCGCGAAGCAGGCATTGCCGGTCGGCACAATCATCACGCCCGAAATGCTGTCGTTGCAACCTTGGCCCAAGGAATTGCTGCGCGAGGCTTATTTCGTTCAGACTCCCGAGGCTCCTATTGATATGGCCACCATGAACGGCCGCGTGGTCCGCTTTGCTGTGACCGCTGGTGAACCAGTGACGCAAGGGGCACTGGTTGCCCCCGGCGATCGCGGATTCTTGGCCGCTGCGCTAAGCCCAGGCATGCGCGCCGTTACCATTCCGGTTAGCGGCCCTACAGCGGTTAGCGGATTTGTTTTCCCCGGCGACCGTATTGACCTTGTCCTTACGCAACAAATCTCTGGCGTTGATGGCCCCGAACTAAAAGCCAGCGAAACCATCGTCCGCAACCTGCGCGTGCTGGCCACCAACCAAAGCACCGAGGCCACGAAGGATGAAAATGGCAAGACCATGGCGTCTGCCGACATTTCGCTGATCACGGTTGAGGCGACACCGCGTATTGCAGAGAAAATCACCGTGGCCCAAAGCATTGGCACTGTGTCCATTTCCTTGCGTTCGCTCGCAGATAGCGAAGGCGACATCGACGCTGCGCTGGCATCAGGTGAGATCAAAGTTCCTGCTGGACTGACGCCTGCGGAGGAACGCGCTTATTTGCAACGGGTGCAAGGTAAGCCAATTGATGGCAAACCCACCTTTGTCACCGGCGGCGATGTGTCGCGTTTCCAACGCTCCACCATGCCCGCGCAATCGAAACCGGATCGGGCTCCAGCGCCAGAACGCGCCCCTGCACCGGAACGTCCGCAGGCTGCTGCATCTGCCCCCGCCGCACCGAAAGAACCCGAAAAGCCCAAGGGCCCAGTGGTTCGCATCAGCGGCGGTCGTGAAGCCGTCATTGAATTTTGATCTGGAGTTAAGCACATGAATATCAAATTTCGCACATTGTCCGGGGTAGCGGCGGCAACGCTGACCATCCTTCCGGCTGGCGTAATGATGCTGGCTCCGGTCAGCCCAGCGGTTGCCCAATCGACGGGACAGGTTACGGTCCTTTCCATCGGACGGGGCCAACAAATCAATTTGCCAGAGGCCGTTACCGACGTCTTCATCGCCAATCCAGCGGTCGCCGATGTCGATGTGAAAAGCCCGCGCCAATTGTATATCTTTGGCACCGGACAGGGCGAAACCACGGTCTATGCCACAAACGCCCAAGGGCGCACAGTCTACACCGCGACCATCCGCGTCGGTGGCAACATCGATTCGATTGACCAGATGCTGGCCATCACCATGCCTGAATCGAAAATCAGCGTTTCGACGATGAACGGCATTGTTCTGCTCACCGGCACGGTTCAAAATCCGACCGATGCGGCCGAGGCAGAGGATTTGGTGCAGACTTTTGTTGGTAAGGACACCAAGGTCGTCTCTCGCCTGAAAATCGCGACACCGTTGCAAGTCAACTTGCGCGTCCGGTTCGCTGAGGTGAACCGGACACTAGCAAAGGAAATCAGTTCCAATCTGGCAACGCGCGATCAATCGAGCGGTTTCCAATTCGGTGCTGTCCGTGGCCGTAGTGGTGCCGTTGGGATTACCGATTACGACACCACGGGTCTGCCGATTTTGGATGCGTCCAGTCTCTATGGTCTGCCCGCCGGAACCATCAGCCTGCCATTTGATCCTGTAAAGGGCCAATTTGTTGGCGGCGGTTCGGAATTCAAATTCAACCCATCCAACCCCGCCAGCATGATTAGCATGGCGGCCAGTCTGTTTGGTCTGGACGTTGGCGCGGCCTTTGACCTCAGCGAAAAAATGGGCCTGACTGTGATGTTGGCAGAGCCGAACTTGACCGTATCGTCGGGTTCGACTGGTGAGTTTCTAGCCGGAGGCGAGATCCCAATTCCCGTTTCACAGGGGCAAGGCCAAGTCACGGTTGAATATAAGCCTTACGGCGTATCGTTGGAATATACGCCAACGGTGCTGGCCAATGGTCGGATTAGCCTGCGTCTACGTCCAGAAGTATCCGATATTTCGAACATCAACGGCGTCGTCGTTAATGGCTTTTCCGTTCCCGGCATCACCACTCGCCGCGTTGAAACGACGGTGGAATTGGGCAGTGGCCAAAGCTTTATGATTGCAGGCCTGCTAAGCAATAGCTCAACCAGCGTGATTGATAAAATCCCAGGCGCGGGTGACATTCCGATTTTGGGCAATTTGTTCAAATCGAACCAATGGCGCCGCAATGAAACGGAACTGGTCATAATCGTGACGCCGTATCTTGTGCAGCCAGTGAGCGATGGGTCCATCAAATTGCCCACCGATGGCTATAACGCGCCCAGCGACATTGATCGTTTGCTGTTCAACCGCAATTCCGATGGCGATTCAGGCGGCAGCCGCCCGATGCCACGCGCTGAGACTAACGTCAGTTATACCCCGGCAACACCGGGTTTCATTGGGGCGGCCAATGCGCCAGCTCCAACCCCCGCTGCAAAGGGCAAAGCGCCCAAGAAGAAAAAAGACACCAAGGCCAAATCTGGCCCCGGTTTCAGCTTCTAATCCCGACGTCAAAAGGAGATACCCATGCGTAAACTTGCCATCGCCATCGTCATCGGGACGGGATTGTCGCTGTCCGCTTGCGGTGTAAAGGACATGAACCGGTCGGTCAATTCCGTGCATCAACCCGTAGTTGAACGCTCGCAATATGCCATCGATTTGAATCTTGACCCTCGCCAAGGCGTCTTGCCGCAGGAATTGCAACGGCTTGACCAATGGATGCAAGTCATGGACGTCGGTTACGGCGATAGCGTCGCGCTCGATTTTGGCGGCGGCTATGGCAATAAAGCGGCAGAAGACGCCATTGGTCGCGTTGCCGCGCGCCGTGGCTTGCTGCTCTCCGACTATGCGCCAGTCACAGGTCAGGCGTTTGCGCCCGGCACTGTTCGTGTGGTCGTCTCCCGCTCCATCGCCACCGTTCCTGGTTGCCCGGATTGGAGCAAGAAGAGCGAAAGCGAATTTTGGGGCGCGACACATACAAATTATGGCTGCGCTACCAACAGCAATCTGGCGGCCATGGTTGCCGATCCTGAGGATTTGATTTCAGGCCAAGATGCGGGCGGAGCCAACACCCGCGCCGGTGTCCGCGCCGTGCAAGACTTTAACGAAGCTGGCCCTGCTGGCGGCGCATCGGGCGGCGGATCCGGCGACGGCGCATCGCAACCCTAATAATGCCATTTAGAAAAAGGTTTCAATTATGAACGCTCCTTGGAAAGCCGGTGTAGGCACCCGCGAACCC
>JBGSSR010000170.1:0-2221 GCA_041736905.1 Sphingomonadaceae bacterium
CGCGCGAACGCCGCTTTCAGGCGCAGGAATTGGTGGAGCGCAATGCGTTGGCCGAGGCAAATGGCACATTGGACGAACGCCGTGAGCGTTTGGCCACGACCGAGGCTGGCCAACGTGCGGAGGCGGGCCGAATTGCCCGCGATGCCGAGGCGGAGCAACTGCGCGCCTATAATCTGGGCGAACGGGCGCGGGATATTGTGGAGGCGGGGGAGAATCGCCCCGATGCGCAGGCCTTGGCCGAACGCTTGGCCGCCTTGCCAGCCCCCAAAATGCGGAAAAATTCCGATACGTGGTTGCGTCCCAAATCGGTCTATCGTCTGCCGGTGACGGGGCGCTTGCTCACCGGATTGGGGGAGGCAACCGATTTCGGCTATCGCGCGCGCGGCCTGACCATCAAACCGGCGGGAACGGCATCGGTCGTGGCTCCGGCAGGCGGCAAAGTCGTGTTCGCGGGCCGATACCGCAGCTTTGGAGAGATCGTCATCATCGACCATGGCGCAGGTTGGACCAGCCTGCTGACCGGACTTTCCGGCCTCTCGGTGGACGTGGGCCAAATGGTGGCGATGGGCGCTCCCGTCGGCGCGCATGATCCCGCCAGCGCGGGCGTTACCGTCGAACTGCGCCGCGCCGGACGGCCAGTGGACATTATCGCGTTGCTCGACTAATCCGAAACGCAAAGGGGATTAGCGATGTTACCAGCCATATTCGGCCTATCGGGATTGGAAATGACGGCGGAGGAAGCCGCATTGTTCCGTGCGTGCGATCCGTCTGGATTTATCCTGTTTGGCCGCAATGTTGGCACGCGGGCGCAGATGCGGGCACTCACCGATTCGCTGCGTGGCCTGCTGGGACGCGACAACCTCCTCGTTTTGATCGACCAAGAGGGCGGGCGGGTGCAGCGGATGAAGCCGCCCGAATGGCCCGCTTTTCCCTCCGGTGCAGCGTTCGACGAACTCTATGACACCGCGCCGATTACCGCGATTGAGGCGGCGCGTACCAATGCGGCGGCGATTGCGCATAATTTGGCGGAGGTTGGCATCACCGCCGACGCGCTGCCCCTGCTCGACGTGCGGCTGGCGGGTGCGCATGATGTGATTGGCGACCGCGCTTATGGCCATGAACCGATGCGCGTTGCGGCCATGGGGCGTGCAGTGCTGGAGGGATTGGCAGAGGGTGGCGTGGCAGGAATTGTCAAGCATATGCCGGGCCATGGGCGGTCACTATGCGATACGCACAAGGATTTGCCGCGCGTCACAGACAGCGCCGAGGTATTGGAAACCGACTTGGCTCCTTTTCGTGCGCTCAACCAAGCGGGTATGGCGATGACCGCGCATATTATTTATGAGGCATGGGATGCGGACCGGCCCGCCACGCTTTCGCCTTTCGTCATAGAGAATATCATGCGCGGAAGCATTGGCTTCGAAGGCCTCATCATGTCCGACGATATAGATATGCAGGCGCTCAACGGCCCCGTGCCCGACCGTGCCGAGGCGGCGATTGCGGCGGGGTGCGATGTTGTGCTCAACTGCTGGGCGAAGATGGACGACATGGCGGCGATGGCGGAGCGTTTGCGGCCGATGACCGATAAGGCGTTGGAGCGATTGGATCGTGCGATGGCGGGGTTCGGCCCGATTGCGCCGGAGGCTGCCGCGTTCGATACCCTGATTGCCAAACGCGACGCATTGCTGGCACAGGTGGCCTAGCCCATGGACGGGGCGGAGGATGATTGGGATTCGCCGGTCATTGTTGACCCGTCTCGCGAAGACCTCCTAACTATCGACATTGACGGGTGGGAGGGGCCGTTGGACCTCCTCCTCGACCTTGCGCGCGCGCAGAAGGTCGATTTGCGGGCCATTTCCATCACGCAATTGGTGCAGCAATATCTGGATTTTATTGAGAATGCGCGGGCGCTGCGGTTGGAATTGGCCGCCGATTATCTGGTGATGGCGGCGTGGTTGGCATATCTCAAATCCGCTCTGCTCCTCCCATCCGACCCTGCGCAGGACCCGTCGCCGGAGGAATTGGCATTGCGCCTGCAACTCCGCCTGCAACGTTTGGACGCCATGCGGGAGGCGGGAGCACGGTTGATGGCGCGGGACCGGCTTGGCCGCGATGTGTTCCTGCGCGGCGCGCCGGAGGGGCTGCGCGTCGATAAATCGGCGGAGTGGCAATGTAGCCTGTTTGACCTCTTGTCCGCTTACGGCCGTGTGAAGGCGCGCAC
>JBGSSR010000198.1:0-2856 GCA_041736905.1 Sphingomonadaceae bacterium
GCCTTATTGTCGGCGCTTCAAAAATAGTGTTAGGGTTGCCGCAAAACTGCCGCATATGAAGGAACAGGCATGACATTGGACACGACATCGGATGGTGGCCCCACAAGTTCGGCCTCCACCTACAGGCCATCCTATAACGGAGCCTATGGCCAAACGCCGGAAAAGCCGCGCCGCCGGTTTCGCACGACGGTGTTTTGGTTCCTGCTGACATTGCTCATCGGGGCCGCCGCTACTGTCTACGCCCTGTCCTATTTCGGCGTGTTAAACCGCGATGCGCAGGCGTTTCTGGGGCAGGAGGCGGCGGTGACTGCGCCCGCTCCGGCCGCCGCCGCCACCACACCCGCTACGCTGGCCGAAATCCCACCGATGGCGGGCGATAGCGCGGCGATGTTGCGTATCCTTGACCTTGAGGACCGCTTGTCCCGCATCACGGTGCAGGCGGATATGGCGTCGGGCAATGCGGCGCGGGCGGAGGGGTTGTTGATTGCCTTCGCCACCCGCCGCGCGCTCGATTAGGGGCGGTCGCTGGGCTATTTGGATGAACAATTGCAATTGCGCTTTGGCGCGGCCGAACCTGAAGCTGTGGCTATTATCCGCGAATTTGCGCAGGCGCCGATAACGCGTGAGGCGTTGTTGGCCGAACTCGACAATATGGCGGGGACGTTGGCGACCAACAGCGACGAGGGTTTTTGGGCCGCGATTGGCAGCGAATTTACCGAATTGTTCGTGGTCCGCCGCGCCGGAACGCCCTCCACCGCCAGCAGTCAGCGTCTGCAACGTGCGCGCCGTTATGTAGAGGCCGGCAATCTGGACGCCGCCATTGCGGAGGTTGAAAAAATGCCTGGCGCGGCGAAGGCGGCGGGTTGGCTGGACCGTGCGCGCCGCTATGCCAAGGTGCAAGAGCAATTGGATCTTTTGGAAACCGCGGCCATATTTGAGCCCAAGATGTTGCGCGATACGCGTGGGTCGGTGGTGCCCACGCCATCGCCCGTCCCCGCGCGCGAGCCCACGGCGGTGCCATTGCCATAGGTTAGGGTTTCTAACACACTCCCCATTGCCTTTAGTCCGTTAACACGCCAAACTGCGCACCGACGCGGGGTTGGACCACCGTGCATTCGGGCCTAAAAAACGGGGCCAAAAACGGGGGAGACATCGGGCGTGCCATTCATGCCGCTCATGGTGGCCATTGGCTATGCGATAGCTTTGTTCGCGTTCGCGTCATGGGCGAACCGCGCGGATAATCAACGCATAAAACGCCTGCTGCGTCCATCGGCCTATGCGCTGGCTATTGCGGTCTATTGCACCAGTTGGACCTATTACGGCGCGGTGGGCAGCGCGGTGACCGATGGCTGGTCCTACCCCGCGATATACCTTGGCCCGATATTGGTGTTCGTGTTTTTCATGCCGTTCCTGCGCCGGATGGTGGACGCGGTGAAGGCGGATGGCGCGAACAGCATTTCGGATTTCATCGGCGGCCGGTTCGGCAGCAGCCGGGGGGTTGCGGCGCTGGTAACGGTGTTGGCGCTGTGCGGGACGATCCCCTATATCGCGCTGCAACTGCGTTCACTTGCCACTACTTTTGCCTTGATCAATGGGCAGGAGGCATCGGCGCTGACGATGGCGGCAGCGGCGGTGGGGTTGGCCGTGTTCGCCATGCTGTACGGCACGCGGCATTATGATGCAGCGAGCCGGAATGACGCGGTGCTCTTTGCCGTCGGGTTTGAATCGGCGCTGAAACTGGTCGCGTTGGTCGCCGTCGGGGCCTTTGCCGCCGCGTTGGTGTTCGCGGGCGACCCCGCGCAAATCGCCACGGCGGGCGCAAAACTGGCCCGCAATTTTGCCCCCGATACGGTCAGCGCGGATTTTTTCATCGTCACTTTATTGTCGATGTCGGCGATTTTAACGCTGCCGCGCCAATTTTACGTGACCGTGATTGAGGCGCAATCGAGTGAGGATGTGAGCCGCGCGCGGTGGCCGTTTATCCTTTATCTGCTTGTCATGATGGCCGCCGTGGTGCCGATTTCGGTCGCGGGGCTGGCATTGCTACCCGAAGGAACACGCCCCGACCTATTCGTTTTGCAATTGCCCTTGGATCAGGGGATGGGCGCATTGGCGTTGCTTGTTTTCCTGGGCGGATTTTCGGCGGCAACGGCGATGGTGTTGGTGGAGACGATTGCTCTGGCCACCATGATTTCCAACGACCTGATCGCGCCGCGCTTGCTCACCAACCCGCGTTGGGCGCGGGAGACGAATTTGGGCGATACGCTACTCTTCGTGCGGCGGGGGTCGATTGCGTTCATAATGCTCGCCGCGCTGATTTGGGCGGTCGGCATCCGCGATAATCAGGGATTGGCCAGTATTGGCCTCGTCGCCTTTGCCGCGATGGCGCAATTCGCGCCGGTGCTGATCATGGCGGTGATGGGCGGCGACCGTGACAGCGTGGCGGCGAAGGTGTCACTCTCGGTCGGGCTGGTCGTGTGGATTTACACATTGGCCCTGCCGCAGATTATGCCGATGGCTTGGCTTGATGCACTCGACGGGACGCTGGCCGATCCCAATGGTTTGCTCGGCATTGATGGATTAAGCCCGTTGAGCCACGGCACCATGTGGAGCCTTGGCGCGAACCTGCTGGCGTTCGTCATCGTCACCATGCGGCGGGTGCAGCCGCGTGCGTTTCCGGCGCTGCTCCGCGACAGCAAAATGGGCGGCGGCAATGTGTCGACTTTGGGCGAGTTGGAGGCGCTTGTTATTCGCTTCATTGGCGTGGAGGCAGCGGCGGAGGGCTTTGGTGAGCGGGACCGGACGGCGCAAGTGGACCGGCAAAGTGCACGTCTTGCCGAACGGTTGATTGCGGGC
>JBGSSR010000235.1:0-14660 GCA_041736905.1 Sphingomonadaceae bacterium
CCCCGGGACCGTAGGCATCGCGCACACCCGCTGGGCCACACACGGCGCGCCGACGACGGCGAACGCTCACCCGCACGCGACGGAGGAAGTCGCGGTGGTGCACAATGGCATCATCGAAAACTTCAAATCCCTGCGCGAGGAATTGCAGGGTCGCGGGCGCGTGTTCACCAGCGAAACCGATACTGAGGTTGTGGCGCATCTGGTGTCTGAACGCGTCGAGGCGGGCATGGACCCCGTCGATGCGGTGCGCGAAGTCCTGCCTTTGCTACACGGTGCGTTTGCGTTGGGCATCGTATTTCGGCAGCATCCGGACCTGCTCATCGGCGCGCGCCTTGGTTCGCCTTTGGTCGTCGGCATGGGGGAGGATGTCAGCGAAGGCGAGGTCTATCTCGGCTCCGACGCATTGGCGCTTGCCCCCCTGACGCAGCAGATTGCGTATTTGGAAGAGGGCGACTGGGTCGTCATCCGGCGCGGGGAAGCTCCGCAAATGTTTGATGAAGGCAACAAACCTGTCGATCGTCCCTTCAACAAATCCGGCGTGACCAGCGGACAAATTGAAAAAGGCCCCTATCGCCATTTCATGATGAAAGAAATTTACGAGCAGCCCACCGTGGTCGCGCAAACCTTGCGGTCGTATCTGCGTCCGTTGGAGGGCACCGTGGCGCTGCCCGATATGGATTTCGACCTGACGCAAATCCGGCGTGTGACCATTGTGGCGTGCGGGACAAGTTTCTACGCGGGCATGGTCGCCAAATATTGGTTTGAGCAATTCGCGCGGGTGCCAGTGGACATCGATGTGGCGTCGGAATTCCGTTATCGGGAGCCGATTATGGAGGATGGCGGGTTGGCGCTGTTCATCTCGCAATCGGGTGAAACGGCAGACACGCTCGCCGCACTCCGCCATGCGCGGGCGGAGGGGCAGAAGATTGCCGTCGTCGTCAATGTGCCGACCAGCACGATGGCGCGCGAGGCTGACTTATTGCTCCCAACCCACGCGGGGCCGGAGATTGGCGTCGCCTCGACCAAGGCGTTTACATGCCAATTGGCCGTCCTCGCCGCATTGGCCGCGAACTTGGCGAAGGCGAAGGGCCGGATGACTGATGATGAAATGCGCGACATCGTGGCGCATTTGCAAGAGGCTCCCGCCGCACTCAATGATGCGCTAGAGAAAAACGACGCAATCGAGGCCATTGCACCGCTTATCGCGCCTGCACGCGATGTGCTCTATCTGGGCCGCGGGTTGGAATATCCGATGGCGATGGAAGGCGCGTTGAAACTGAAAGAAATCAGTTATATCCATGCCGAAGGCTATGCCGCCGGTGAAATGAAACACGGCCCGATTGCGCTAATTGATGAGGCGGTGCCGGTCATCGTGCTTGCGCCGTCCGGTCCACTGTTTGAGAAAACCGTGTCCAATATGCAAGAAGTGCAGGCGCGCGGTGGTAAGGTGATTTTGGTCAGCGATGCCGAGGGTATCCGCCAAGCGGGCGAGGGCACTTTGGCCACCATAGAAATGCCGTCTGTGCATCCCCTCATCGCGCCAATTTGCTATGCCGTGCCGGTTCAGCTTATTGCGTATCATGTGGCCGTGGCAAAGGGCACCGACGTAGACCAACCGCGCAATCTGGCGAAATCGGTGACGGTGGAATAGGCTTTATAAGCCCGTCATATCCCCGTCAGTGCAATAGCGTTGTTCGCGGCATGAATGCCAATGACCAACGCCAATGACCCGCCGCGCATTCGGATATAGGCCAGCAACACGCCCGATGCGGCAATTGCTCCCATCCAGATGAGGTCATATTGCACATGTAGGGAGGCCCATGCGAGGGCACTCAAAATCGCTGCGCCAAATTCGCCAACGGTGCGGTGTAGCCAGACCAATATTATGCCGCGAAAGATATATTCCTCCGCCAACGGGGCGGCGATCACGATAACGAAAATGGTTTGCCACAATGTCCAACTGGACAGCATTTTTTGCATGTTGGGGTCAACCGTCACGGGGTAGAATTGCAACCCGATAAATTGCACTACCAAGATGACAGGATAGGCCGCGACTAGCCATTTCAGGCGCTTATCGGTTGGGAATAGGTGCATCGATTGCACTTTGCGCCACATACCAAACGCCCATGCGACGGCGGCCATCAGCACGAAGCTTAAAATCGCGGCGAAAAACAGAGCATTGGGGCTGAATTCGTTATCCATTCCGCGTAGTGCGCAAATTGGTTTGCAGCGGCAAGCGAAAACCACTCTCGCCATTCGGGTCCGTCACGATTATGGAGGATGGTATGAGCATGGAATTGAAAATCATCTTGGTCGTCGCCCTCGTCCTGATTGGCTCGCACTTATTTTTGTGGAGTTTCATCAAACGCAAAATCCGTTCGGTTGAGGCGGGTATTGCAAAGGAAAAGCGCGATGGTGGCGACGGCGGCTTTCCCAGCACCAGCGATACCGGCAGCGCGGATTGTGGCGGCAGCGATGGCGGCGGGTGTGACTAACCCTTCCTAAACGGCGTCATCTCGCCCAGAAATTCCATTTCCTGCGCCACGGCGGCGCGTTCGCGTTGCAGATAGTCGTTGATAGCACTGCGAAAACCGGGGTTGGCGATATAATGCGCCGAATAAGTCGGTGTTGGCACATATCCGCGCGCCAATTTATGTGAACCCTGTGCCCCAGCCTCAACCACCGCCAACCCACGCGCGATGGCGGCGTCGATGGCTTGATAATAGCAGAGTTCAAAGTGCAGGCAGGGGATGTCCTTGCGTGCGCCCCAATAGCGGCCATAGAGGCGGTCGGGGCCGATAAAGTTGAGCGCGCCGGCGACGGGGGCACCGTCTTCTTCCGCCAACACGAGCAGGATACGGTCCGCCATCGCCCTGCCAAGCAAGTCAAACGCCGCGCGCGTTAAATAGGGAGTGCCCCATTTGCGCGCGCCGGTGTCTTGGTAGAAATACCAGAACGCATCCCAATGTTCGGGCCGGATGTCATCGCCGGACAGCGCCTTTATCGTCACTGCGGCCTGTGCCGCCGCGCGTTCCTTGCGGATCGCCTTACGCTTGCGGCTGGATAATTCGGCGAGGAAATCGTCGAAGCTACCGTAACCAAGGTTCTGCCAATGGAATTGCTGGTCCTGCCGAATGAGCCAGCCCGCCGCCTCAAACAACGGGATTTGCTCTGGCGCGACGAAGGTTGCGTGCGCGGATGACAACCCATTGTCCTCCACCAATACCTCAGCGGCGCGCAGCAGGGCAGGGGCAAGCGCGGCATCACCCAACACCCGCGTACCCGGGACGGGGGTAAAGGGGACTGCAATTTGCAACTTCGGATAATACTCCCCACCCGCCCGATGCCACGCATCCGCCCATGCATGGTCGAACACATATTCGCCCTGGCTATGTGTTTTCAAATAGGCGGGAAGAGCCGCCGCAAGTGCGCCATCGCGGTGAATGGTAATCGGCATTGCCCGCCATCCAGTGCCTTCACCAACGCTCCCCGACCGCTCCATCGCCGACAGGAACGCGTGGGATAAAAACGGCTGCTCCGCTCCCGCCATGACATCCCATTCGGCGGCAGGCAGGGAAGCAACCCCCTCATGCACTGTGGCGGTAAAGGAGGGTTCTGTATCAGGGAGAGACGGTGTAGTCATTTACCCCACATTTGGCGCTTTCGTCGCACTTGACAAGAGGGCGCGTTCGTAATGACATTACGGTAACAATTGGGTGATAGGGCTACCCTCATGAAAATAATTGCAATCTACAACCTAAAGGGCGGCGTAGGGAAATCCAGCATGGCGGTTAATTTGGCCGCCGAAAGCGCGCAGGCATCGGCGCGGCGCACCTTGCTATGGGATTTGGACCCGCAGGGAGCGAGCAGTTATTTGCTCTCCGATGCACCTTCTAAACCCGGCACGGGGCGCGGATTGTTCGATAAATCTATCCGGCCGGACTCCGCGATTATTCCTTCGCGCGCGGATGGTGTTGATATTATCCCCTCTGATTTTTCTATGCGCGGAATCGACCGCTATCTGGCCAGTTTTGCGGGCAAACGGCGGCTGGCCAAATTGTTGGAGCGTTTGGAGGGGCAATACGACCGCCTCATCCTCGATTGCCCGCCCGGACTATCGGATCTATCTGAACAAGTGTTGCGCGCGGCCAATGTCGTCATCGTCCCTGTGGTGCCCTCGGCCCTGTCACAGCGCGCTTATGCCGATATTGTTGCGCACGTGCGTGAATCCTTTGGAAAGAAGGAGCAAGTCGCTATGCTGCCCGTCCATTCCATGGTGGACCGGCGTCGCAAGGCGCACTTGGCAGCATTGATGGACCAACCAGATTGGCCGATAATTCCCTATGCCAGCGTTGTGGAACGTATGAGCGAATTGCGCCGACCCTTGCGCGAATTTGCAGGACGAAGCGCTGCCCAAACGGCCTATGCTTTATTGTGGCGCGGAATTGAGTTGAAACTGTCGAGCTAGCTGATTAATTTTTAAGCAAATGCCCCTTTTTTCGGCGGGTTAGGAACTACCGGAGCTATTCATGTTAGCGCGACTCGTGCACAAGACCGTCGCTGACGGAGCGCCGCAATTGGCACGCTTCTTGTATGGTCAACAGCATTCGGCGTTGGGGAGCGTTTCCAAAACCCCTTCGCGCAACCATTTTTGAGGGGCGTTTTTCATGAAAAAAGTCGAAGCCATCATTAAGCCGTTCAAGTTGGACGAAGTGAAAGAAGCTCTGCACGAGGTAGGCGTGTCCGGCATTACCGTGACCGAGGCCAAGGGCTTCGGACGCCAAAAGGGCCACACCGAACTTTACCGCGGCGCGGAATATGTCGTCGATTTCCTCCCCAAAGTGAAATTGGAAGTCGTTGTGGACGACGACATGGCCGACCGCGTGGTGGAGGCGATCGCCGCCGCCGCACAAACCGGCCGTATCGGCGATGGTAAAATCTTCGTCATCCCCGTCGAAACTGCGCTGCGTATCCGCACAGGTGAGCGCGACGGTGACGCTGTTTAATTTCTCAACACAAGCATTTGAAGTTCAATAAGAAAGGGTAGGAAAATGGCGAACAAGCCTTCTGATATTCTCAAAATGATTAAAGACAATGAGGTTGAGTGGGTTGATGTCCGCTTCACCGATCCAAAGGGTGCATGGCACCATTTGACCATGTGCTCCAGCGTGATTGGTGAGGACGAACTCACCGACGGCCTGATGTTCGACGGTTCGTCGATCGAAGGATGGAAGGTTATCAACGAATCCGACATGATTCTAAAACCTGACCTTGATGCCGTATACATGGATCCGTTTAGCGCGACGCCCATGATGATCCTGATTTGCGACATTGTTGAACCTTCCGATGGTTCGCTTTACGCCCGTGACCCGCGCTCGACCGCAAAGCGCGCTGAAATGTATCTGGCAACCACTGGTCTCGGCGACACCATTTATGTCGGGCCGGAGCCTGAATTCTTCATGTTCGACAATGTCGAATTCGACACCAATTATGCGGGCAGCTTCTACAAGCTGGACGACACCGAACTGCCCACCAACTCGGGCACCAAATATGACGCCGGCAACATGGGTCACCGCCCACGCGCCAAGGGCGGATATTTCCCCGTTGGTCCGGTCGACGTCACCACCGACATCCGCGCCGAAATGGTCACCACGCTCATGGAAATGGGTCTGCCCATGGACAAGCACCACCATGAAGTGGCCGCGAGCCAGCATGAATTGGGCCTCACCTTTGGTAAGCTCGTCGAAACCTGCGACCGGATTCAAATCTATAAGTATGTCGTGAAAATGGTTGCCCATGCCTATGGCAAGACCGCGACCTTCATGCCGAAGCCCATTAAAATGGACAATGGTTCGGGTATGCACACACACATGTCGATCTGGAACAAGGGTAAGAACACATTTGCCGGTAATGGCTATGCGGGCCTGTCCGACACCTGCCTGTATTTCATTGGCGGCGTTATCAAGCACGCCAAAGCAATCAACGCCTTCACCAACCCCACAACCAACAGCTACAAGCGTTTGGTTCCCGGTTTTGAGGCCCCCGTGCTGCTCGCTTATTCGGCTCGCAACCGTTCCGCATCGTGCCGGATTCCTTACGGTGCGGGCGAAAAGGCGAAGCGCGTTGAATTCCGCTTCCCCGATCCTTTGGCGAACAGCTATCTGGCGACCTCGGCGTTGTTGATGGCGGGTATTGACGGCATTCAAAACAAGATTCACCCAGGCGAAGCTATGGACAAGAATCTCTACGACTTGCCGCCCGCCGAATTGGCCGAAGTGCCCACGGTTGCAGGGTCCTTGCGCGAAGCATTGGAGGCTTTAGCCGCCGATATGGACTTCCTGTTGAAGGGTGACGTGTTCACGAAGGACCAGATTGAGGCCTATATGGAACTCAAATGGGACGACGTATATGCTTGGGAAATGGCCCCATCGCCGGTTGAATTCGATATGTATTACAGCGGCTAAGCCCTGCCGAATTATGAGCGATAAAGAGGGGGTGTCCGGCAACGGACGCCCTTTTTTGTTGTATTCAACGCAAGGAACGACACAATATGTCGCGTTATACCAATGCGGTTAATCGATATTGACAAAGTGCCGCCGCTTATGGCCTACTCTTCGGCATAAAAGGAGAGGGCATTATGAACAGGGCAATGAACCGTGACCGCTATGGCGCTCAAACGGGTGACCGGCGGCATTCTGGCGCGGCGTGGGATAAAAAAATGTGTGGCCAAGTTGCTTGGGCACTTCTAGCCCACACGGCCTTGCTGATATTTTTCGTCACCACCAAAATGGAGTCGCCGGGCACATCGATTTTGCCCTATTTCGTGCTGGTCCTAATGGTCGCATTGTTCATTGGCATCGGCCGACACTACGACCGGCGTTGGCGCATTCTTGGGCCATCGGAATTATCGGATAGCAGCAAAATCGCGCGCTTCCGGTTTGACCAGTTCAAAATTTGGGCGCTGGCCATTGGCTTGCCGTTCCTTTGGGCAGCATTGATTTCGATGATGAACTAACACCTGCGCACTCATTGCTTGCATCTTTGGCTAGAGTCGCCATTTAGACAGAAACTTTTGCTTCTGCTGGAGAATGGTCGATGAACAAGCATGTGCGCAACCTCACCATAATTTTTGGCCTCGTCGGTGCTGGCGCGGTGTATTGGGCGACACGGCCAGATGAGGCGCAATTGCCGCTGTCCGCCACCGAAGGCGTAAAGCCGCAAATCGGTGAGGCTCGACCGCAGAAAATACCGACTGTTGCCATTGCCGACGTCGCCCGTTGGCAGGCGAATGACCGGCCCAAGGTTGCCGATGGCTACACAATCGAAGTTTACGCCGACAAACTCGACCATCCGCGCAACATGTTCACTTTGCCCAATGGCGATGTTCTAGTCGCCGAAACCAATAAGCCTACGGGCAAAAGTAGCGGTATCGTCGGCACAATTTCGGATTGGCTGATGGATAAGGCGGGTGCGGGCGTGCCGTCCGCCAACCGCGTAACATTGCTCCGCGATAAGGACGGCGATGGCAATGTCGATGAACGCCATGTATTCGCTGAAGGGCTGAACAGCCCGTTTGGCATTGCTTTGGCGGGTGGAAATATCTTCATTGCCAACACTGACGCCATTTTATGGTGGCCCTACACCGACGGCCAAACAACGGTTGAGGGCAAGGGCAAGGTTCTAAAGAGCCTGTCCGCGGATGCCCCCAACATGCACTGGACAAAAAACTTGCTGGCCAGCGAAGATGGTAAGACACTTTACATTGCCGCCGGATCCAACTCGAACATTCAGGAAAGCGGGCAAGCGGCGGAGTTTGGCCGCGCGCGGATCATGACTTACAGTTTTGAAAAACAGAAATTGGAAAACTTCGCTAGAGGCCTACGCAACCCCGTTGGGATGGATTTTAACCCATGGACCGGCGCGCTTTGGACTGTCGTAAACGAACGCGACATGTTGGGAAGCGACTTGGTACCGGATTATCTGACGCAGGTGCCGGAAGCCTCAGACTTTGGCTGGCCGCATCATTATTGGGGTGGCTATACCGATTACCGTGTGCAGCCGTTAGAACCCGAAACCCGCGAATATGAGGAACGCCCCGACTACGCCTTGGGCACGCACACCGCGCCTTTGGGTCTATTGTTCACCGACGGGTTGAAGGGCTTTGCGTCATTGGGGCAGGGCGCGTTTGTGGCGCGCCATGGCAGTTGGAACCGGTACCCGATGGCAGGCTATGATGTCGTCTTCATCCGCTTTAATCAAGATGGCGAGCCGGAAGGCCTTCCTGTGCCGGTGGTCACTGGTTTCCTCGACGATGACAACAATGCCAAGGGTCGGCCGACCATGCTGGCGGCGGATAAGACCGGCGCGTTGTTAATTAGCGACGATGTCGGCAACGTCATTTGGCGCGTGCCACCCAAGGTCAAGGCCGCGCCCGGTCAGTAATCCAGCGGTTTGCCCGCTCTCCCGGCGCATTCAACGATAAAATGCCACGCGGTGCGCCCAGATTGGCCGCCGCGTTGGTGAGCAAATTGCAACGCTTCGGCCTCCTGATAGAGGAGGCCGAAGTGCGCGGCATATCCAGCGACCATCGCGAGAAAAGCGGGCTGATCCACCTTTTGGAAACCTAATTTCAATCCGAACCGGTCGGCCAGCGCGAGAGAGTCCTCCTCTGCATCACGCGGGTTAATAGGCACCGGTTGATCATCCAACGACCGCGCCATAATGTTGCGTCGGTTGCTGGTCACAATTAGGCGGATATTAGCAGGCCTTGCCTCTACGCCGCCATCCAGCATGGAACGGATGATACGCGCCTCCACCACTGAGTCCTCAAATGCAATGTCGTCGATAAAAACGACAAATCGACGCGCCACCGATTCGATGTGTGCGAAAAGGGCAGGTAGGCTGCGCACGGCATCAGCAGGAGATTCGACGATTGCGATCGGCTTTCCTGCCTGTTGCAACTGCGAGGTCAGCGATTTGACGAGCACCGACTTACCGGTACCACGCGCGCCCCATAGCAGCACATCATGCGCGGGCAGGCCGTCAGCGTGGCGGGACAGCACCTCCGCCAATTCTGACTTTTGCCGATCAATACCCGTTATTAAATGGGCAGGCAAAGCACGAAAACGCGCAACGGCTGCCAATTGCTCGCCATCCCACCGATATGCGCTGTGTGCCAAGGCATCAGCATGCGCAAAAGGCAGCGTGGAAAGGCGCTCCAACGCCGCGGCGATTCGCTCCAAAGCATCGGTTGGTTGGTCAGACATGCCGGAGCACTAGCATCACAAGACGGCTATTGCGCGGACTTTTCCTGATCGACCTTTTCGATCCATTCGGGGAAAAAGCTCGGCTCGCGCTCCGACCAACCATCGGCGGTCGCGGCGGCATCGCTCATTGATTGCAGCAGAGCGCGGCGGCGTTCGGGTTGCAAATGGGGTAGGGATGCCGCTGCACAAAAGGCGGCGGGCAACCATGGCCGCGCCTGTGCGCCCAGCAAACGCTCATAAAGAAACCGATAAGCCCCGAAGCTTTCAATTCGTCCCTGCCCAAGATCGAATGCGGAAATTGTGATAAGCGGGGCTAAGAACGACTCTAGCTCGGCCATATCTGCGCTATCCGGAATCATCACGCGCAGGTCGGGCAGGCGTTCATAAAAACGATATTGCGCCTTTATGCTGGCCACCTCAACAACATCGCGGGACCAGCGTTCGACGGCGTCCTCCCGTTCCAACGCAATGTCGAGCGCCCGACGAATATACCTTTGCGTCGCCGCTGGAAAGCTTGCGAACTCGCGCATTTCCGACAGGGTCAATTGACCGGGAACAGATTTTTCCGACATGGCGTTAGCCTTTCCGAAGCCGTGTGAAGGGGGCAACTCCCCTACGATACTATATTCGCACAAACATGCTTAATGCCATATTAAAGCGCGGTGCGGCGCGGCTTGCAAGCGGCAAATATTGTGCAGCGCAACGATTAATGGGCAGCGGCGCGTTTTAGGCGATCGTTAATAGCATCAGCCATGGCACCGCCGGTGATAGGCGCGATGGCGATGGTGTTGGCGGCGCTTGCATCTGCACGATGGAGGCAAGCGTAAAGCCGCGCGGCGGCCTCAGCCAAATCGCCGGAGATGGACAGGGTGTCGTTACCAATGAGCGGCCCGAAGCCGATGAAATATTCGCCCTCCTGTGCCTGCGTAACATTTAGTCGCACGGGTTTGGACGGCGCATAATGGCTGGCCAATTGGCCCGGCGACTCTATGGCCGAAAAGCGATTTTTGGTCATCGGGACGCCCGTTACCTCTGCCAAAGCATCGGGTCCGATGGGACCGGGACGCAGAACGCGCCAGCCTATTTCGACACCGGCTATGTCGTGCGTAAGGGCGACAATGGTCGATTCAATGCCCCGCTTGCAAGGTCCGCCGTCAAGAATGAGCGGAACGGCAACTCCCAAACTTGCCGCCACATGCGCAGCTTTGGTTGGGCTAATACCCCCGCTTTTGTTTGCCGATGGAGCTGCAAGGGGTAGGCCGCTTTCACGCAAAACCGCCTGCATTACCGGATGGTCGGGGCACCTTACCGCAAGCGTCGGCAAGCCCGCGCTGACCGCGGCCGCTATAGGCGCATCTGCTATGCGAGGCAGTACTAATGTCAACGGCCCCGGCCAAAATGCTGTGGCCAAAGCGCGCGCCATATCGCCCATCTGAACCAAAACTTCCGCTCGCGCCAAGTCGAGGACATGGACGATAAGGGGGTTGAAATCTGGTCTGCCTTTGGCGGCATAAATGCGCGCCACCGCTGCTTCATCACCCGCATGCGCGGCAAGGCCATAGACCGTCTCTGTTGGCACCGCGACAATCCCACCCGCGCGCAAAAGCACGGCGGCATCTATGATTGATTCGGGGCCAGCGACACGGACCTGCGAAACAGGCGCGCCATTCCCTAACGGATTTGAAGCGGACATGGCGATGCGCTATAGCGGACCCAACAAAATGACAAGGCCATCTTGCCTGCATATTTGAGAGGACGCTCCCATGTTCACCGCCCCCACCAAAAACCAATTGTTCGCGCTAACGCATTTTGCGAGCATCGAAGAATTGGCCGGCCACAATGCCTTTGCCGATGCGACCCCCGATATGGTGGAGGCGATTGTCGATGGCATCGCCGCGCTGGCTGAGGGTGAATGGGCGCCCCTCAATCGGATTGGCGACGAACATCCGGCGCATTTGAAAGACGGGAAGGTCGTATTCCCCGATGGGTTCAAATCGGCGTATGACGCCTTTGTTGAGGGCGGATGGGCCGGTATCGCCGCGCCGCAGGAGTATGGTGGGCAGGGGATGCCGTTTTCGCTGGGCATGGTGACATTGGAGTCGCTGGGCGCGGCGAATATGGGTTTCAACCTGTGCCCCACATTGTCGCTAGGTGCTATTGAGGCCATTTATGCGCACGGGACAGAGGCCCAAAAGGCGGCCTATCTGCCCAAGTTGTCCACCGGTGAATGGTCGGGCACGATGAACCTCACTGAACCACATGCGGGTAGCGACGTGGGCGCTTTAAGCAGCACTGCAACTCCGCGCGGCGATGGCACTTATAACATCGCTGGGCAAAAGATTTACATTACCTTTGGTGAGCATGATTTAGCCGACAACATCGTGCACCTTGTGCTGGCTCGCACTCCCGATGCGCCCGCGGGGACGAAGGGGATTTCTTTGTTCCTCGTCCCCAAATATCGGCTGAATGCCGATGGCAGTCTGGGCGAACGCAACGCGGTTGTGCCATTGAAAGTTGAACACAAACTCGGCATCCATTCCTCGCCCACTTGTGTGCTCCAATTTGGCGAAGGCGGCGATTGCATCGGGGAACTCATTGGTCCCGAATTCGGCGGCATGCGCGCCATGTTTACGATGATGAACAATGCGCGGATTAATGTGGGACTTCAGGGGGTGCAGGTGGCCGAACGTGCGCTGCAGCAGGCGATGGCCTATGCCACCGACCGTGTGCAATCGGCGCGTGCAGGCGGGGACCCCAAAAAGCCTGTGGCGATTATCGAACATCCCGATGTGCGCCGGATGTTATTGGGCATGAAGGCGGGAACCGATGCCATTCGGGCGCTGTGTTACTACACCGCTGGCCAGGTTGACCGTGCCCATTTGGGCGATGAAGCGGCGGCCAAGCGTACCGATGTGCTGGTCCCGCTGACCAAGGCCTATGGCACCGACATGGGCGTGGACATCGCCTCGCTGGGCGTGCAGATCCACGGGGGTATGGGCTTCATCGAGGAAACTGGCGCGGCGCAGCATTACCGCGATGCGCGGATCGCGCCGATTTATGAGGGCACTAATGGCATTCAAGCCGCCGATTTGGTGGGGCGTAAACTGAGCATGGACGGCGGCGACGTGATGCGCGGTTTGATCGCGGACATCACAGCCAAAGCAGGATCGGAACCCGCACTCGCTACTTTGGCCAGCGCATGCCGTGACGTGGCCGATTGGATGCTGTCCACCGCCAGCGTCGACGACAAACTTGCCGGCAGCGTGCCGTTCCTTAACATGTTGAGCGTTGCGACCTGTGGCATGCTTATGGTGCGGCAGGAAACGGCGGCGAAGGCCGCACTATCGGCAGGTGAAGGCGACCCCGCATTCCTCAATGCGCGTATTGTATCGGCGCGCTTTTACCTTGACCATTTCGTTCCGGAAGCGTTGGGACAAAAGGCTAGCGCGATAGCGGGTGCTGCGCTGCTTTATCAATTGGATGCAGAAGCGTTGAGAGCTTAGGGCGCGCCTAAATTTCCTTGGAGAGCAAGTCGATTTCTCGCACCGGGGCAGGCTTCCTGATGGGAGCAGCGCGAGTTAGCTTTTTTGCGCCCACAGGAATTGTGGTCAACGTGGCGAGCAAACGCCGGAAAGCGGCCAATTCTGTGCCTTCCAATTCCGCTCGCTCAATGAATTTTACCGACAGCGGGTTCACTTTCGCGCCGTTCCGATACATTTCATAATGCAAATGCGGGCCAGTGGAGAGGCCAGTGGAGCCGACATAACCGATGATCTGCCCCTGCCGCACGCGTTGCCCGTTTGCGGCGGCAATGCGGCTCATGTGCGAATAGCCAGTGGCCAGACCCTTGCCATGATCAATGCGGACATAATTGCCATGCCCGCCATTGCGCCCCGCATAATTGACCACGCCGTCAGCCGACGCGTATATCGGCGTTCCCGAAACGGCTGCGAAATCGGTGCCGCCATGCAAGCGCATATAGCCCAATATCGGATGACGCCGCATACCGTAATGGCTGCTAATCCGGCCAGACACCGGCGCCATCATCGCTCCGCGCGTTTTGCCAACGCCGGACGCCTCATACCAGCGACCCTTCCATTGCAGCATCTGCATCTTATGCTTCCCGCCGCGTTTCAGGCCGGCATAAAGCAATCCACCGATGCGTGTTTCGCCAGTCACCGCGCGCTCCATTGCTACAATCATGTCGAATTCGTCGCCCGGCCCTGCGCCTTGCAGCTTGCCCTGCGAATCTAGGATTTCGAGGTAGGACTCAATCGCTTCAATTGGGGCACCAGCGGCACGGGCGCTGTTGTATATACCGAGATCGATGGTGCCGGTGATACGCAGCGGCGTCGAATCGACGGCGATCTTTTGCGCCTCAACCACCAATCCGTCTGCACCGCGGGTAAGCTTCAACGCAAGATCAAGCCGTGCGCGGAACGACACACTCTCCAATGGCCGAGCGCTGTTTGGATTGGCGCGGGCGCCGAGTACCAAATCTATGCGGGTGCCGGGCTCAATATCGGCCAGGTCCATGTAGCGACCAACGATTTTTGAAACCGCCGCACGATCCTGCCCACCGACACCGGCGCGTTCAAGAAAGCGCAGGAAACCATCGCCTTGCCCAATGGCACCGGACAATTCCTCAGTAGGTGCCTCTGGACTATCCGCCAACGCGCGCACGGCATCCGTCGCACCGGACCGCCGCCCGCTGTCACCGCCAAAGGCCAAGGGCAGTATCATTTGCGCGCGGGCTTCATCGCCAGAACGGTCTGCAGGGCCGCCGATAGGCACGCTGCTGTATAAAGGGCTATGACCGACCGCAGCAGTCAATCCCAGCGCCGCCATGGCCGCCAAGCACACAGATCCCCATTCGGAGGGCGAACGCCGCTTGAGCATTCGACTTTGAATCTTGGAATTGAGACGGGCTTGGTTCACGGCCATCCTTCATGCGCATTTTCATGACAGGATCGTGACACTCGCCCGATTCAGGCATCCGAATCGGATTAAAACTGGTGAAAGCGACCCTGCGTCCCATCTTTATGGGGCCCGAATGGTTAATTCCCATTTAAGGCATGCGACGTCAATTGTTCTTTAGGGCCTTCTGCGCTAACCCCGCCATGGAATTTGAGGCCAGCAGACACGTTCTGCGACAAATTTTCAAAAAAGTGTAATGAGGGCTTGGCAATATAAAAGGCCGGTGCTAGTGGCGCACTTCACCCGGTGAGAGTGACGGTTTCAACCGACCTCCCACCCGCCAGAGCGGGCGTAGCTCAGGGGTAGAGCACAACCTTGCCAAGGTTGGGGTCGAGGGTTCGAATCCCTTCGCCCGCTCCAGTTTTTCAAATGAAAAACAGCAGTTTGGCGGCAAGAAGGGTACGCTGATCCTGCTTA
>JBGSSR010000245.1:0-1887 GCA_041736905.1 Sphingomonadaceae bacterium
CGCACCGTTGGCCGAGGGGTGGGCTGCGTTTGCGTATCGGCGGGCGTTCGGGTAGACGTGCGTGGTTGGGTGTTAGGGCGCGTGCTGGGCTGCGTTCTGGGTTGCGAGGACGCAGGTTGTGACACCGGCGGCTGCATGCGCACCGGCGTTCCGGGGCCAGCAGGCTGATCCAGCCGGAAGTCGTCAATCGTGCTGCTGTCCTCTACCTCGCTCTGCTGCGCCAACGCCGCCGTCGGCAGGGCCAACGGCGCGGCCAAAAGGGCGATGCTCCAGAATAAGGGGCGCAGACGGGTCAACGGGGCGACTTTCACATTATTAATACAAATTTCGCCCGCCCATAGCGCGCCCTGCCCAAAGGAGCAAATTGCCTTTTACGCGCGGCCCCACTATTGCGGCGGGCAGATAGGAAAAAGGCAACCAAATGAGCGAACCCCTCAACCCCATGTATCTGGGTCAAAACAGCGCGCTTCCCGCGACACCGGAGGAAGCGGTGCTGGATTATGTGCCCAATCCGCGTGCCGGAAGCCTGTATTGCACCCGCTTTTCGGTGCCAGAATTTACATCGCTATGTCCGGTCACGGGGCAACCGGATTTTGCGCATTTGGTCATCGATTATGCGCCCGATGCGACGATCGTGGAGTCCAAGTCGTTGAAGCTTTTCCTCGGCGCATTCCGGAACCATGCGGCGTTTCATGAGGATTGCACGGTCGGCATTGGGCAACGGCTGTTCACCGAAATGAAGCCGCATTGGTTGCGCATTGGCGGCTATTGGTATCCGCGCGGTGGCATCCCCATTGACGTATTCTGGCAATCGGGGGAGCCGCCTAAAGGCCTATGGCTCCCCGACCAAGGTGTGCAGAATTACCGCGGGCGGGGTTGACGGCGAGATTAGGTGCCGAACCTAATCGTGCCATAGGCAATTTCGCCATCCTCCCCAATCACGCCAAGGAACAGGCCGGGCTTGCCCTCTTTCTTCGCGGCGGCGGCGATTTGCGATAGCTGCGCTGCATTGGTGACGGGGTCGTAATTGGCCGACACTATCACCGTCCCGCGCGTCACGCCAACCCGCGCCGCGCTGCCATATTGGGTGACGCCGGTGACGACGACGCCCTTGGTATCCGGCGACAGGCGCAATTGCCGCGCGATGTCGGGGGTCAATTCCGTCACCGCTACGCCGAAATTGTCATAGAGCACGCGTTCGGGCGTATTCGCTTGCGGGGCGGCCATGGCGGATTTCGGGGTTGCCTTCCGGTCAAAGCGCCGCTCCGAAATCGCCGCCTCCGACGGGCGGTTGCCAATGATGGCGGTTACAGTGGTCGGCTTGCCCTTACGCAGCAGGCCGATTTTGACTGATTTGCCTGGTTCAATCCGGCTGACCAGATAGGCGAGCGATTGTTCGCGGTTCACATCCTTACCATCGACGGACAGCACGATGTCGCCGACCACAATGCCAGCATCCGCCGCCGCCGCATCGGCCACAACCTGCCTCACCAGCTCGCCGCGATTTTTCGCCACGCCCAGCGCGCCTGCGGTATCGGGATCCAACGGCATAGTGCCAAGGCCAAGGTAACCGCGACGCGGGGCCCCCCCCTTCACCAACGCCTCAATAACGGGGCGCGCCTCGCTTGCCGGGATCGCAAAGTTGATGCCGATATTGCCGCGAGTCAGTGATAACTGCCGGTTGTTAATGCCAATCACGCGGCCATTCAGGTCAAACAACGGCCCGCCGCTATTGCCCGGATTGATCGCGGTGTCGGTCTGGATCAGGCGGTCATAGGCTCCGCCCGCGCCAATGTTGCGCTCCACGGCGGAAATAATGCCCGCCGTCACGCTGCTGCCCACGCCCAAGGGGTTGCCGATGGCCAGCACCCATTCGCCGACGCGCGC
>JBGSSR010000256.1:0-6215 GCA_041736905.1 Sphingomonadaceae bacterium
GACAGGCATGGAGCGCCCGCGTGCTGGACCTCGATATTATCCTATGGTCGGGGGGCATATTCGCCGCGCCGACCCTCATCATCCCGCACCGATTGTTCCGCACCCGTGATTTCGTGCTGCGCCCCGCCGCCGCGATAGCCCCCGATTGGCGCGATCCGGTGACGGGATTAAGCGTGCGGCAATTGCGCGCCCGCGGCGCAAAGAGTGCGCCGTCGAAGATATGAAAAAACCCAACAATTCCCCCTTGCGCGCCTGACAAAGGCCGATAGTATCAAACCCAATTACGTCCTAACGCAAACAGAAAGAGGTCGCCTTTATGGTACGTGTGTCATTGAAGTCCACATTGTTGGCGGTTTCTGCCCTTGCGGGAACGGCCGCCGTTACTGCCCCTGTCATGGCGCAGGATGCTCCCGCTGCTTCTGCCAACCCCATCATCGTCAAAGGCGCCCCGATTGCCTCTTATGGCCGGTTGCCCGCGGTGGAGGATGCCGATTTGTCGGCCGATGGCACCCGCACCGCCATCATCCGCACCACCAATGGCCAACGGGAGATTGTGGCATTGGACAGCCAGGATCGCGTGATTACGCGCGTCCCCTTGGGCGATCAAAAACTGACTGGTGTGCAATGGGCGGGCAATGATTTCATGATCATTGGCCTGCGCCGCACCGCCGCCCTCTATCCCGGCGCGCCGTTGGAGGAGTTGGGCATCAACGCCGTGGTCAATTTGAAAACGGGCAAAAGCTATTACGTCTTTGGCGGCAAAGTCGGCATGTTGCAGGCGACTTACGGCAGCTATGGCATCCGGCAGGTTGAGGGCCGCTGGGTCGGATTTTTCGGCGGCGTTGAAATGGGCGAAAACCAAACCCGCAACGAACGCACATTGGAAGGATCGCGCCACTATCTTTATCGCGTCGATTTGGAAACCGGCGACATGACCGCCGTTTCGCGCAGCGCCACTGATCGCGCGAGCCGCGATTGGACGCTGGATGAAAACGGCAACCGCGTGGTGACTCTGGAAACGGAACGCAATGGCACATGGCGCATCCAAAATGCCGAGGGCAAGACCATCAAATCGGGCAAGGAAACCGACGACCGCCAAATCACCATCGCGGGCCTGACCCCCGATGGCACCGGCGTCTATTATTACCAGTGGGACGAAGCAAAATATGACGGCGTCATCCGCGAAGTTTCGCTCACCGATGGCTCTGCCCCCGCGACATCGTTGATACCGGAGGAGGCGGACTATATCCTCGTCAACGGCGTCACCAACCGCGCCGTGGGCTGGTCCACCGACGAATTTGGCGCGCTTCCCGTCCTGTTCAATGAAAAAGACAATGGCACCATTCAGGCATTGAAAAAAACCTTCCCCAATAAGGTCATCAGCCTGAAAGATTCGTCCGAGGATACCACTATGCTGCTGTTCCGGACGGAGGGGCCGGGGGACGCGGGCACTTGGTATCAAATGGACGTCGTCACGCGCAGCGCTTGGCCGATTGGCAATGAACGTCCCGACATTGCACCCGAACAAGTGGGCGAAATCCGCACCATTGAATATACTGCACGCGATGGTCTGGCCATGGAGATGATTGTGACGTTGCCGCCGGGGATGGAGGCCAAAAACCTGCCCGTCATCATGTTACCGCACGGCGGCCCGCACGCGCATGATGAACCACGTTGGGATTGGTGGGCGCAGGCAATGGCGTCGCGCGGCTATGTCGTGGTGCAACCCAATTACCGCGGCTCCACCAACAAGGATAACGCCTTCCGCGAGGCCGGTTTCAGCGAATGGGGCGCAAAGATGCAGACCGATTTGTCCGATGCGATGGCCCATTTAACCGCCATGGGGATGATTGACCCAAGCCGCGCGTGCATCGTCGGCGCAAGCTATGGCGGCTATGCCGCATTGGCCGGTGTGACGGTGCAGCAGGGCGAATATAAATGCGCCGTGTCGGTCGCGGGCGTATCCGACCTTCCCTTACAAATTTCCGATGTGGTTGAAAAAACCGGCAACAGCCCCGTCTACAAACGCTATTTCGCCAAGGCGATTGGCACGGGCCGCGATTTGAAAACGGTGTCGCCCGCCTATCTGGCGGACCGCGCCGATGCGCCCATCCTGTTGATCCATGGCAAGGACGATTCGGTGGTGTTCATCAACCAATCGGACCGGATGGAAAAGGAATTGAAAAAGGCGGGCAAGCCGTTCGATTACATCCGCCTGTCGGGTGAGGATCACTGGCTGTCGAAGGGTGAAACGCGCACCTCGATGTTGGAGGCGACGATTGCCTTTGTGGAGAAACACAACCCGCCGGGGCCGATGTAAGAACGAACGATAACCCCTCCTCTTCAGAGGAGGGGTTGGGGTGGTGCAGCAAGGGTGCGTGGTGCAGCAAGGGTGCGTGGTGCAGCAGCGGAGCGTACGCACCACCCCGTTGCGACTAAACTTCGCTACGCTTCGTTAAGTCTCTCTGCCCCTCCTCTAAAGAGGAGGGGTCAATTACGCCTCCAATTGCCGCAATAACGAGCGCACGTCGTTGTCCATTTCATCGTCCTGCGCGCGGAGGCCTTCGACCAGTCGCACCGCGTGGATGACGGTCGAATGGTCACGGCCGCCGAATTTGCGGCCGATTTCGGGGTAGCTGCGCGGGGTCATGACTTTCGCTAGATACATCGCCACTTGCCGAGGACGCACCACGGCGCGGGCGCGGCGTTTCGATGACATTTCGCTGCGGTCGATGCGGTAATATTCGCACACCGCGCGCTGAATTTCGTCAATGGTAATCCGGCGGCGGCAGGCGGACAGGATATCCGACAATTGCTCCTCCGCCAATTGCCGCGACACGGGTTTGCCGGTCAATTGCGCGTAGGCGAGCAGCTTGTTGAGGCCGCCCTCCAACTCGCGCACATTGCGGCTGATGGTGCGGGCGAGAAACTCGACGACATCCTCGCTGACTTCGGCCTGTGGCATTTGCGCCAGACGCTGCGTGAGGATGGAGCGGCGCAGTTCCAAATCGGCGGCCTGCATATCGGCGACGAGGCCTTGGCTAAGCCGCGACAATATGCGTTGATCCACCCCGTCCAACGCCTGCGGTGCGCGGTCGGCGGCGACGATCAGGCGTTTGCCGGTGGACGATAGCGCATCGATGGTGTGCAGGAATTCCTCCTGCGTTGACGCCTTACCCACGATAAATTGAATGTCATCGATGAGCAGCATGTCGGCGTCACGAAGCCGCGTTTTGAACTCCATCATCTGCTTGCCGCGCATCGATTGCACGAAATCGACCATGAAGCGTTCCGCCGACATATAGAGCACGCGCGCGCCCGGATTTTGCGCGCGATAGGCATGGCCGATGGCGTGCATCAGGTGCGTTTTGCCCTGACCCGTCGCGGCCTGAAAATAGAGCGGGCTGAACAGCGGCGTTTCCACCGCCGCCATACGCTCCGCCGCGCTGACGGCCAATATGTTGCTGCTGCCCCGCACGAAATTGGCGAAGGTCATGCGTGGGTCAAGCGGGGTGGAGCCCGTCTCAAAACCCGCGCCCGCGTGGCCATTCGTGGGGGCCGGACCAAAGGCATTGCCGGGGCGGGTTGCTACTGGCTCGGCACGGCGTAGGGTTTCGGTGCGCATGGCTTCCTTGGCGACAATGCGGATGCTGCGGATTTCGCTGTGCAGCGCGCGCATGGCGAGGCGCAGACGGTCGGCATAATGGTCGCGCACCCAATTGGCGGCAAAATCGGTGGGGAGTTGCATCACCAGCTCACCCGAAACCGCGTCGAACCGGCCCAAACGAATCGGCTTTATCCATTGGCCATAGATATGCGCGCCCAAATCACGGCGCAGACCGCCGCAAATCATCCGCCAGCTATCGGTGAAGGCCGCGCTGCTTGCGTCGGCATTGTCCATGTCGGACTCAGAAGCCTGCACGCCTTCGACAAACTGTTTGTTTACACCCGTTTCTGAAATCACGCCTGATACCACCCCAAAAATCCCTATGTTATAGACGCGCGGACGGGCCGCACGAATGCCTGTTTTTGTCTCTTTGGATTCACCCCTGAATCGCTATGCTGTACCAACGTCGCTGATGTGTTGGTACCGGACGCATGAAGCGCCAACGGACCATGCTCCAACCGCAGGTCCACATACCATAACCACCGAAGTTCATAGGCCGCGAAGGAATCATGTCCCTCGCCACGCCTCCTACTAAACATGGTGAAAGCCTGTGGGCAAGAGCCGCCCATCAAATAAAAAACAATAATCCGGCTTGACTCACGCAATTGCTTGTAAAAAAAATGTCACACGGATTTTTGTGTTTTGTATGAGAGTGTTAGTCCCATTACTGACATGGGTGCCGGTGGCAATGCCCTCCGAATCGTGGCAAGTCCTGCCTTTTCGATTTCGGCGGCGTAACAGAAATGTCATGGACGTTGTTGGGCCATTGAAGAGCCGCAAACGATGTTCTTGCTCTGTCCATTTTGGTGTCGGTTTGGAGGAGCGGCGGCCCACGCAAAGCGATTCGTTTCGGGTGCGAATCGGGCTAGGACTCAGCATCGGGTTCACTCATCTGCTGGCTTACCCAAACGCAACAAAGCGCACCGGTGATAGGGCGAGGGCCCCTCGGTGCGCTTATGCTTGGGATGGCAAATGCCGGTCCCCTATAACGGCGGGGCAAACCCCGACCGCGAAGATTTAGCCGAGCGCGACGACGCGCTTGGTCAGACGGCTCATTTTGCGAGCGGCCACGTTTTTGTGGACCACGCCCTTGGCAACGCCGCGTGCGAGTTCGGGTTGCATGGCCTTCAACGCTTCATTGGCAACAGCCTGATCGCCGGTTTCGATCGCGGCTTCGACCTTCTTGATGAAGGTGCGAATGCGGCTGACGCGATTCGTGTTGACGATTTTGCGGCGTTCGTTGCGACGAATGCGCTTTTTGGCTTGCGGCGTATTGGCCATGAATAATCCTCGAAATACTAGGGTTTTTAGCCACAGAGCCATGGAATCGCCATGGATGGCGGCCTTACGAAAGTCGGTCGCATAGTCATGTCAGCGCTAAAGGTCAACGCTTTTTCGGGCGCAAGGCCCGAGATTCGGCACCGGCCCTCTCCCCCACCCCAACACCCATAGGATAAAATAACTGGGTGGTCGGGTAGGGGAGAGGGCCGGTGCCGCCCCGAAGCGTGAGCTTCGGCAAAAAGCGCGCTAACGCTGGCATTTGGCGCAGAAAAACGTCGAACGCCCCGAATCCACGCGCCGTTCGACCACGCCGCCGCAGGGGCAGGGTTCGCCCTCCCGCCCGTAAACGCGCCAGTCTTTGGCGAAATAGCCCAGTTCCCCATCGGGCCGCGCATAATCGCGCAAGGTGCTGCCGCCCGCCGCGATCGCCTGCGCCAACACGCCGCGAATCGCCTCGACAAGGCGCGTGAGTTTGGCGCGGCTGATGGTTTTGGCGGCTGTCGTGGGTGCGATGCCGGCGATATTCAGCGCCTCACACACATAAATATTGCCCAGCCCCGCGACGATATTCTGATTGAGCAACATCGCCTTAATCGGTGCACCCCGCCCCGATAGCGCAGCGGCCAGCGCCTTAGCGGTGAAATCCTCGCCCAAGGGCTCCGGCCCCATCGACACAAAGGCGCGATAGCTTTGCAGGTCCGTGGTTGCCATTAGATCAAGCGATCCAAAGCGGCGCGGGTCATAGAGTGTCACGCGGCGGTTCGGAGTCTCCAGCACGAAATGGTCGTGCTTCTCCAACTCCGCGGGGTCGACGCGCCACCGCCCGCTCATGCCGAGGTGAAAAATCAGCGTGTCGTCGCGGTTGGTATGGATCAGGCCATATTTCGCCCGCCGCGACAGGCTGGTAATCGTCGCGCCCGTCAGCCTTTGCCCCAAATCCACCGGCATGGGCCAGCGCAAATCGGCGCGGCGCGGGGTCGCGGCGGCAATCCGTTGCCCAAACAGGACCTGCTCCAACCCGCGCACGGTGGTCTCAACTTCTGGGAGTTCTGGCATGAGGTCGGTGTAGGGCGGATTGGGGACGTGTGCAATGGGTTCGGCACATCTGCCCCTCTCCCCGACGGGGAGAGGGTTGCGTAGCCTTAGTCGGCACGGCTTAGGCGAAGCTGGGTGAGGGGGTTGTGACGGTTACGGCGGAAACCCTCATCCAAGTCCGGCCAAGCGCTGACGCGGCTAAGCCAACCTATCCTTCTCCCACTTGGGAGAA
>JBGSSR010000307.1:0-9374 GCA_041736905.1 Sphingomonadaceae bacterium
TTGCCGATGCGCGCCAATCGCGAACCTATGTGCCTCATCGCGCAGCCGTTGCAGGTAGAACATCGCCGCCGAATTGTGCGGCAGCGTCTTTTCCCGCCCGTCGGGGAAGTGGAAAATCTCCCGCCCCAAATCGCGCTCCGCTCCCTTTGACACACCGATCAGCGCGACATCCTCAATGCCCAATTCCTCCAGCGCCTCCATGCTGGCCGAAACCTGCCCCTTGCCGCCGTCGATCAGGACGAGGTCGGGCCAATCACCCTTGCTCCGGTCGGGGTCTTCGGCCTGCGCACGGGCAAAGCGCCGTTCCAGCACCTCGCGCATCATCGCAAAGTCATCGCCTGCCACTGTGTCGGCGCGCTTGATGTTGAATTTCCGGTAAGCGTTTTTGCGGAACCCCTCCGGCCCCGCGACGACCATGCCGCCGATGGCATTGGTGCCGGAAATGTGGGAGTTATCGTAAATCTCAATCCGGTCGGGCGGCCCGTCGAGTTCGAACACCTCCGCCAAATCGGCGAGCAATTTCGCCTGAGAGCTGCTTTCCGCCAGCTTCCGGTCCATCGCCTCCACCGCGTTGCGTTCCGCCTGCCGCATCAGTTTGGCCCGCTCGCCGCGTTGCGGGACTGAGATCGTCACCTTCCCCCCTGCCCGTTCGGACAAGAGTTCGGTGAGCAACTCGACCTCTTTCAGTTCGCGATCTAGCAGGACAAGCCGCGCTGGCGGCACCTCCTCATAAAATTGCGCAAGGAAGGACAGCATGACCTCATCCGCGTCCACATCCTTGACATGCGCGGGGAAGAAGGAGCGATGGCCCCAATTCTGCCCCGCGCGGATAAAGAACGCCTGAATACACACCTGCCCGCCCTTTTCCGCCAGCGCGAAGATGTCGGCATCGGACACGCCAGTTGCGTTCACCGCCTGCGACCCCTGAATAAAGGTCAGCGCTTTTAGCCGATCTCGGTAGAGCGCGGCACTTTCAAAATCGAGCGCCTCCGCCGCTGCCTCCATCGATGCGCCCAGTTTTTGCTGCACCGCGGTCGATTTTCCCTCCAGGAAATCCTGCGCATCTTTGACCAGGTCAGCGTAAGCCGCCTCATCAATCCGCCCGACGCACGGCGCGCTGCACCGCCGGATTTGGTGGAGCAAGCAGGGCCGCGTGCGATTGTTGTAAAAACTGTCGGTGCAGGAACGCAGGAGGAACATTTTTTGCAACGCATTTAATGTCCGCGCCACCGATCCCGCGCTGGCGAAGGGGCCGTAATATTTGCCCACCGCCCGCCGTGCACCGCGATGCTTTTGGATGCGGGGGAAGGCGTGATCCTGCCGCAGCAGGATGAACGGAAAGCTCTTATCATCGCGCAACAACACGTTATACGGCGGGCGATAGCGTTTGATCAGCTGCGCCTCCAGCAGCAACGCCTCCGCCTCGCTGCCCGTGGTCACAATATCCATCGCGCGCGTCTGCGCAATCATCCGTTGCAATCGAATGGCGAGCTTCGCGGGTTGCGTATAATTGGTGACGCGGTTTTTCAGGCTACGCGCCTTGCCCACATACAACACATCGCCGCGCGCATCCATCATGCGGTACACACCGGGCGATTGCGGCAACGTTTTCCAAACCCCGCGAATGGCCGCCACGCCCGCTTCTAAATCCGGCCGTTCCGACCCGCGCACGGCATAGGTCGCGCTGTCCTCATTAAAGCGGTCGGCGGCATTGGGTTGGTCCGGTCGGCCAGATTTGGGTTCGGTTATGCGAGGCATCACGCCGATATAGGCCGCTGTTCCCGCTTTGGCCAGCCGCTCCCCACCCGAATGGGCACATGCGGACATTTTTTTCAAACCCCATGTTGACCGCCCGCCCCAAGGTGGCTAGAGGCAGCCTCTCTCAAGCGCCAAACGATTCCGTTCGCGCCACGGGGGCCCTTAGCTCAGTCGGTAGAGCAACTGACTTTTAATCAGTAGGTCGCTGGTTCGAACCCAGCAGGGCTCACCATAATTGAATATGGTTAGACTTCCAATAGTGCGCCTCTCGCGCATCGTCATGATGGCGAGTTTGCCCGAAATGGTGGCCATTTTTTGATTCAAAATTAAGGGATGACATCGCGCTTCCCGTGTCATAGACGGCGTGGCAAATGACTCACCTGCGCGCCTTTATGCAGCATCGTTGGACGCTGGCCCTGTGGCTGGTGGCGGCAGCATTGTTTGTGCGGGCGGTGGTGCCGGTTGGCTATATGCTGGATGGCAATGGCACGACATTAAGCTTCACCATTTGTAATGATGCGACTGGCGCGATGACGACGCATGAGGTTGTCATTCCGGATGATGGCAAGGCCGATTTGGCAAATGCAGATAGTCCATGCGCATTCTCCGGCCTAGCTCATGCCGCTTTGGGCGGGGCGGATGCGCCCTTGCTGGCGGCGGCTATCCTCTTCATTTTGGCATTGGGTTTTGCACCAGTCGCCCTGCCCCGCGTCAAAAGCGCGCGCCATGTGCGGCCACCTTTACGAGGGCCGCCCGCAATCCTGTAAAAACACATAACTCTGCGCGTCCGATCATTCGGCGTGCTTCAAAATGAATTTTTATCAGGATTTTATCATGCACATTTCCCACCGTGCGCTAGCCTTGTCGCTGGCGCTTTTAAGCACATCCGCGCCCATTTGGGCCGCCAACGAGCCCACCTCTGACGCCCCAAACTCCGAAGCCCCAAATTCCGAAGCAGACGCACGCAAAACCGATACCAGCTTTGCCGTCGGCGACATTGTCGTCACTGCACGCGGCATGGCTGGCTCCACGCAAAACGTCCTCACTTCGGTCGATTATTTGGGCGGCGATGTCGCGCAGCGGGCCGATGTAGACAACGTCTACGAACTCATCGGACAAATGCCGGGCGTGCAAGTGACCGATTTCAATCAAGGCACAACCAGCGGCAAATTCTCCTTCCGCGGCTTTAACGGCGAAGGCAATATCAACGCCGCAAAGCTGCTCATCGACGGCGTGCCTTCGAACATTAATAACGGCAACATGTTCTACATCGACATGGTGTTCCCGTTGAACATTGACACTGTCGAGGTCGTCCGTGGGACCAGCGATGCGCGATATGGCCTGCACGCTATTGCGGGCAGTGCAGACATCCGGACTCGCACCGGCGGCACCTATATTGACGCGCGGGCGTCGGCCGGACGCTATGATGTGTATGAAGGACAAATCGCGGCCGGTTATGAAACCGGCGCATTTAGCCAAAATTATATGGTCGGCTATCGCAATAGCGAAGGGTATCGGGACCACAGCCAAAGCGAGCGCTTGGCCCTCTCAGGCAAATGGGGCTTAAAATTTGGCCCCGATTTTCGCCTCGGCGCAATCGCCCGTTATTACGAAGGCAAAGCGGAGGAGCCGGGTTATTTGACCTTCGCAAACAGCCGCGCCAACCCCCGTATGACCAATGCCTATAATGCGACCGATAAGGATACGCGCGATATGCAGCAATATGCCGTTACCTTTGACGCCAGCTTCTCGGACAGTTTGGACCTCACCGCTTTGACCTATTACAACTGGCTGAACGATGACCGCTATGTGAAATTTTCCGCGGGAGCGTCGCAGCAACGCCGGTTTGAGCAGGAACGGCATAAGGGCATATCTGGCGCGTTGCATTGGCATGGGAGCGGCCAATTGCCCATCATGCTAGAAATTGGCGGGAATATGGAGTGGCAGGACAACCAATCGCGCCGCTGGCTATCCATCAACCGTGTGCCAACAAGCCAGACGCGCGATCAGCAATTCGACCTAAACGTCGGCGGTGTCTATGTGCAGGCGATTATTCAACCGACGAAATGGTTGACCATCACGCCCGCCTATCGCATCGATTGGGTGGGCGGCGACTTCACCAACCGGCTGAACAACACGACCGCGCCGATTAATGATTATGGCAGCATTGATCAGCCGAAATTGTCCGTCGCGTTGACGCCGTTGGATGGCGTGACGCTCTATGGCAACTGGGGGCGGACATACCAAATTGGCCTGGGATCTGGCGCATATCTCATTGCACCGCGCGTTGTGGACCTCGCGCCTTCCATCAATGAAGGCTGGGAAGTCGGCGTCAAATATGCGCTTAGCGAAACAATCGAAACCCGCGTCGCCTTCTGGCAGCAGGACGCAAGCGGTGAAATTAAGCGCAAACTCAACGACCCCTTGGGCGACTTCGAAAACGTCGGCGCAACGCAACGGCAAGGGGTGGATGTGCAATTGCGACTATCGCCCATCGCCGATTTTGCCTTTTGGGGCGCGGTGGCTTGGCAGGAGGCGGTGATAACCACCCCCGATCCGGCGACGCCCTTGTTGGCGGGAAAAGAGTTGGACCATACGCCCAATTGGCTCTGGTCCGGCGGGATTGAGGCGAGGCCCACGGATGGCCTGTTCCTCAACCTGACCGCGCGGGGGCAGTCCGATTACCTCGTAAGCAGCGATGGTGCTGGCGGCAAATGGGGCGATATGACCGTCGTCGATTTCGCCGCGACTTATGATTTGGGTGAGCATTATCAGGTCGGCGTGACGGTGAAGAACATCTTCGACGCTTATTATGAGTATGTCTGGTGGGATGGCGCGCAAACGCTGCACAGCCCCGCGGACGGGACGAACGCAACGGTTAGCCTACGCGTGAAATACTAATGTCCGGCGGCGGAAAAGTCCGCGCCATCATAAGGCAGGCTCATCTATGGATGGGCCTGTCCTTTGGCGTGTGGTTCGTTTTGTTGGGCGTGACAGGCAGCCTTTTGGCATTTTATTCGGAAATCGACCGCATACTCAATCCGGCGATTCAGGTGGAGGGACGAGCGACGGACGAAAGCTACGCCCGTGCCTTGGACACTTTACGCGCCACTTACCCCGACAAAACCGGCCCGTGGCGGTTGGAGGTAACGGGCGCGGATGGCGCAATTCCGGCGCGTTATTACAACCCACCGGAGCGCAAAGGCCACGCATTCCGACCAATGATGGTCTGGCTCAGCCCCGATGGCGGCGAAGTCTTGCGCCGCGATTATTGGGGGGAGTATGCCGTCACATTTATCTATGACTTACATTTCACATTGCTGCTTGGCGAAGTAGGCGGCGCGATTGTTGGTTGGGGCGGGTTTATCCTTTTGGCGCTGCTGATCAGCGGCGTCTGGGCATGGTGGCCGCGCGGGTCGTGGCGCAAGGCATTGCGAGTAAAGGCCGGTTCGCCACCGATACGGGCTCTGCGCGATTGGCATAAAAGTGCGGGATTAAGCGGATTGCTGTTCCTCATCATCCTAACCGGAACCGGCATCATGCTTGCCTTGCCGGAGGAATCAGAAAGCGTACTATCGGCGGCTGGTGCGCCAGTAGAGGCGATGCCTACTCCGCCCAAAGTGTCGATGAAACGGCGGCAAATTGGCCTTGCCATAGCATTGTCCTCCGCGCGGGAGGCTATCCCTGACGCCCGCGTGGCGTGGATTGAAACACCCGCCACCGACGGCGGATGGTATCGTCTGCGCATGCAACAATCGGGCGACCCCTCAGCCCGCTTTCCGCACAGCTTTGTATGGGTCAATCCCTATAGCGGCGAGGTTTTGGCCAGCCATCGCGCGGATGCAGCACCCACGGGGACAGTCATTATGAACTGGCTCCACCCCCTCCACGATGGATCGGCGGGTGGCCTGTTTGGCCGGATATTGGTCGCGGTTAGCGGGTTGGTGCCGCTCATCCTATTTGTGACGGGCCTCATGCGGTGGCGAAGGCGCACGGCGCGGCGGTGAAACCACCGAATTATTTTTTCGCCTTCGCAACTTTCAACTTCGCCACCGCGCGTTCGTTTTCCTTATCTTTGCGGTCGAAATTGATTTCCACATCGACCAATTCCTCGCTTTGCGTTGGGCGACCAAAATCGCGGATCAGGCGCACCATGACACGGCCGGGGCCATTGGGCCTGATGCGGTCGGAGGCATAGCCATCGATAATAACCTCATATTCCCCATCGGCGGCGCGGCGCAGGAAATAATGCTCCGGCCCGAAACCGCGTGTCATATCGTCCGACATTTTGCCGCCGATGTCGGTTTCCTGATTGCTGTAATAGGCCCGCTCCCCCGTGGGTTCGATGACCCATAGGTCAAGGTCGCTGTCGCCATTGGTCCATTCGATGACAATGCGCACGTCGGTGTCGAGCAATCGGACCAGCCGCTTATCCAGCGACCAAGTCCCGCCCGCCTCCTCAATCAGGGGGATGATGGCATTGGCCTCCATCAACGCGATGACATCAATGCCATCGTAATTGTTGCTGAATGGGTTCAACGCGACCTCGGTCAGCAGGACAAACGCCCGCTCCAAATCCTTCTGCCGTGCGCGCGGATTGGGGTTGGCCTTTGCCCGCGCGATGAGGGCCAGCGCCAGCGAGCGTTTGGGTTGCGGGCGGAATTCGGCGTTGGCGGCAAGCCGTTCAAACAACGCAACGGCCAAATCATGCTCCCCCACCTGTTGCAAGCGGAAGGCGACGATGGTCATGGTTTCCTCATCCGCACTGGGCAATTCGAGCGCAGAAAGGAGGAGGATGCGGGCGGTGTCGCGGTCCCCTGCCCCACGGAAAAATTCGGCGGTGTCGAAATAAAAGCCCGGCAAGCTGCCGTATTTCTTTTCCTGTTCCTCCAACACGCGCATCCGGTCATCGGGCTTGACGGCCTTTAGCGCGTCGAGATAGGGCCGGTCGGCGAGCAAATCCGCGACCTCAATCGTCGCGCCGCTTTCATCAGTGACAGCCGAAATCGCTAAGGCCTCCGTCGGCGTATCGTCGCGGCGCGTGCCGGTGACGATGACTTCGTCGCCGCCTTCGTCATCGTTAATAAGCCTTTCAACGCTTGTCGTTGTGCCATTCATTGACGGTGGAGGTGCCTCAGCAACTGGCACATATACTTCTGGAGGCGGCGGCGGTTCATCCGAAGCGGCTGCGGCCTCCGCTGCTTCCTCCGCATTGTAGCTGTCACGCACAGGTCGAGGTGGTGCGGGCAACGGTGGATTGACCCTTGGCGGACTAACCGGAACGACGACAGGCGGCGCAGATGCCACCGCGCCCTCAGCTTCCGCCCGCTTCTTCCCGCGCCGTTTCATCACGACGTCGATGTCAAAGTCATCCTCCCAATGCAAAACGACATCTTCCCAATTGTCCAGCACCCAATCGAACCGTTCCGCCTTCGCCAGCCGTTTATCCTCATCGGAATCGGCCTTGACCTCAGAATACTCCTCCATCCATTCGGCGTCATAGCCAATGGGTGGCACGATTTCGGCCTGAACATATTGCCAGGGAGTTTCCAGAACCAGAAACGCCATCGACGGGCTGGCCACCTGATAGTCTTGGGCCAGTTTCACCATCGCGTCATGGTCGGCGGGGTCGCGGGACAATTGCGACACGCGGCGCTGCGCCCATAACGCTCCCGCCGCATTCGATACCCCGCGCGCGCCAGCATCCGGCGTGTAGATCAAGTTCGCATCGCGGCGCGGCACGCCCGACAGACGGACATGGATCTCGGCCCCAATCGGCCCCTCGCCAATGATCCGCCACTGCCCAGATGGCGCGGGCAAGGTGACATAGTCCAACCGCCGCCCGTTCTTATCCGTCACCGACACGACGCCGACATAGGGCTTCGTCAAATCGGCGAGGAGAGCCGCACGATTGTCCGCGTTCAAACGCATCAACCGCCCGCCCGCCGCATCGGCCAGCACTTGCGCGCCGGGTCCGCCCGAATTGGGGCCGCTGGCGATAACAATGACTTCGCAATCCGGATCGAATTCGGCGGTGAAGTCTATTGTGGTGACACCATCGGTAAAGACCAGACACACGTCCGCATCGGGCAGTTTGAGCGTGTCCAATCCGCCGAACGAGGTTGCACCGCGATAAACCTGTCCCTGTAACAGGGCCGCGACATCGTCGCCGATAGCCGAGCCGGACAGATGGTCAACGGTGACAAAGCCGCTCGAAAAGCGGACCACGTCCACTGCATCAGGGGCAGCCCATCCGATGTAGCTGCTTACAATCGCCGCCTCTTCGCTCAGCAAGGCATCGGTGCGCGACCGGCTACTGTCCCAATAGACCCGCACTCGGACGGGCTTTTCAGCCTCCTTCATTGGCGTTTTGACGCCATCGGACAGGTCGAAAAACGTTTCGCCATTATCGTGCTTGGCCAGCACAAATTCGCCCCGTTGTTTCAGGCCGGACAGCGTGATGGTGCCGTCCAATTGTAGATTGGCGGCGATAATTTGCCCCGTCCAGGTGCCATCTTTGCCGGACAGCGCCGCTTTCTTGTCGAACGTGTCGGTTAGGACGGGTGCCGCCGCCAAACCCGATGCGTCCAAGCGCAGCGCGAACCGCCCCACCGGCGCGTCGGTTTCCAACGGCCATTCAAGCGGTGCCGTCAGCGCCAATGGGCACAACGAAGCGCACTTTGATGAGCCGAACACCGCGCGCAGGTATGGGATAGACGCGAGTTTCGAAGCGATTGCCCGCCGACACCTCAGCCAATCCGGGGTCGATGCCGCGCCGAACCTCATCCTCGAAAACCTTCTTCGCCTTGGGCTGTTCCAGCAACACGCCGTCGATGAGCGTCCCGTTGATGTCGAGCGCGTAGCCAGTCACGACTGCATCATTGGGCAAGGCAAGGGCAAAGCGCGCCTCAATATCGTCGTCCGACCCATTGGCCAAAGTCGCGGTGACGGTGACCTCCGCCGACAGGCCATGGACGCGCATATTGACCGCCATGTCGGTGATAGTCAGCGACTCGTTTTCCGCTGCATCCTCGCCAAGGTCGATGCCATCCTCAATCGCGCGCAATTGTGGATTGGCGGCCTGCGCCATGTGCATGGGCAGCAACAAACACGCCGCCATCGCCGAACTTAAAAGCCAATTGCGCATCGATGCCCCCTCTCGCTATACTCGCAACGATAGTGCAGGCAAATGGTTGGTGCGACAAGAAAAATTGCGTTTTGTTTGGCCAAGGATGGCACAAAGATTCAGTTCCTTGGCCATCAACCGTTTGACCGGGCGACATCGGTGTGATTTAATATGCAACACATACAAAATTGATACTTAGTCGGGACGAGCAACTGTGAGCGATTGGGCAAATTTCATCCGGCATTGGACCGATGCCCATGGGGCGGAACGGACGCAATTGCTCCCTTTGTTGCATGAAGTGCAGGCGGAGTTTGGCTATATCGACGACGCCATTGTCCCGTTAATTGCCAAGGCGCTGAACCTCACCCGCGCCGATGTGCATGGCGTTGTCACTTTCTATCACGATTTCCGGCGCAAACCGGCAGGGCGGCATGTGGTAAAACTGTGCCGAGCGGAGGCATGTCAGGCACGCGGCGGCGGCGCGGTGGAG
>JBGSSR010000325.1:0-6274 GCA_041736905.1 Sphingomonadaceae bacterium
GGCGCAATTGTTGGCGCGGGCACGGTGCTGAACCCCCAAATGTTGGCGGCGGCGATTGACTCAGGCAGCGAGTTTATCGTCTCCCCCGGCCTTACCGAAAACCTTGGCAAAGCGGCGGTGGAGGCGGGCATTCCCTTCCTCCCCGGCACCGCCAATGCGGGCGATATTATGCGCGGGATGGACATGGGGCTAAGCCATTTCAAATTCTTCCCCGCGACCGCAGCAGGCGGGTTGCCAGCATTAAAAAGCCTCATCGCCCCCTTTGGCGCGGCGCGGTTCTGCCCCACCGGGGGCATTAGTCAGGCGAGCGCGGCGGAATGGCTGGCGGTGCCCGAAATCCTGTGCGTCGGCGGCAGCTGGCTGGTCGGTAAAGGCACGCCCGATGTAGCGGCGATTGAGGCAGCGGCGCGGGATGCGTCGGCTTTGGGTCAGTAGAAAAGAGCTCTTTGGATGCAGATCACCAATGCCATCCATGACTCAATTATGCAGGCGATTTCCGCCGATGGCCGCCGTAAATTTTCCTCATTGGGTGAGGTTTATTTTCAAAACACCGGCGAACTCGTCCGCCTAATCACCGTAAAAATACGCAAAAAATATGGAGCAGCGGTTATTTATGCTGACATATGGGTTTTGCTTGCGAACGAATTCGCCGAATTTTCGCTTAAACATGGCCACACAGAACCGCGTCCAAAATCGCTGACTTGTGTCACGTTAATGAATTTTCCGGAGATTATGCGTTGCGCGTATCTGGAAAACGGCTTGCCCTCGATCAGTTGGTTGGAACGAGTCAATAAGCTTTTCGCCGCTCTGCCCGCGGACACGGCTGCATTGGAATCGATTTTCGCGGGCGAATTTAATGCGTTAACGACATTGGAAAGAATGCCCATTTTCGTTCATCACATGCGGACTATTTTTGAATCTGAGTAACTAGCCCTTCCCATTATGGGGAGGATCACGCCCTCACAAACTCTCCGCCGCGACGTCCACCATGGCAACCGGCGGGTGCAGGCGGATGAGCGCGACGCGTTTTTCGTCGCCCTCTAACACTTCCAGCCGCCAGCCTTCCTCGGACTCCATCACTTCGCCAATTTGCGGCACGTGCCCAGCCAGCACCACGGCCAGCCCGCCGATGGTGTCGATGTCCTCATCAATTTCGGCCAGCCGCTCATCGCCGACCGCTGCCGCCACGTCGTCCAATTCCGCGCGCGCATCGACTTGCCAGCAGGCGCGGCCGTCGTGCTCCATCGGCAGGATGAGGGCAATCGGCGCGTCGTCATGCTCGTCGGCAATCTCACCGAAGATTTCCTCAATCAGGTCCTCAATCGTAATCAGCCCCTCGGTGCCCGAATATTCGTCGAGCACAATGGCCAGATGCAGCTGGCTCCGGCGCATTTCTTCCAGCAATTCGAGGACGCCCATCGATTCGGGGACGTACAAAGGCTGCCGGATGAAATCGGTGATACCCGCCGGATTGCGCCCTTTCGCGGCCAGCGCGGCGAACACGTCCTTTATGTGGACCATGCCGATGATTTCATCGAGATGTTCGCGGTACACCGGCACGCGGCTGTGCCCATGTTCGGCGAACAGGGCGACGAGTTCCGTAAACTTCGCCTTTTCCTCAATGCCGATGATGTCGGATCGCGGCACACCCATGTCGCCTGCATTATGTTCGGAAAAATGCAGCAAATTGCGCAGCATTTCCAGCTCTTGCGCCGATAAATCGCCATTGGATTTGGGGGAGCCGTCGCCCGTTTCGCCCTCATGCTCGTCGATCAAATCGTCGAGTTGCTCGCGCAGCGTCGGTTCATTGGATTTGCGGAAAAGCAGGGCCTTTATGCCCTGCCAAATTCGCCCTCTACTGTCGTCCTCGTCAGAAGAACGTGCGGGGGCCGTGGTGGTATCGGTGTCCGACATTGCGGAAATCGTGATGCCTCGTGTTGTTAAACTCTATCCTGATATGGGTCCAAAACCCCTAAGGATGCAAGTGCTTTTATCTCCAACGCCTCCATTGCCTCGGCATCGGCGTCGCTGATTTCATGGTCATAACCCAGCAAATGCAGCGTGCCGTGGACGATCAAGTGGGTGGCATGGTCGTCAAACGACACGCCCTTTTCCGCCGCCTCCCTTGCGCACGTTTCATGCGCCAGGATCAGGTCGCCGATGAGCACTTCGCCATCATCGGTGTTGGCGAGCGAGGGCAAATCATCGGCGTCGTACATGGGGAAGGATAACACGTTCGTCGGCTTATCCTTTTGCCTGTATTGCGCGTTCAGCACCTGCACCTCGGCATCTGTGGACAGCGAGACGGAGAGCGACAGCGCGAAGTTTTCATGGAGCAAATCGCCATAAGGGGTCTGCGTAAACGCCGCGGAAATGGCGCGATGGGCCAGCGACTGCCAATGCGCCTCATTGCCCCATAGGGGTTCAAGATCCAGGTCGATTTGTAGCATGGGGTTAATACATGCCGCCGTTGGCGTCCAAAATGGTGGTAAGGCAATAATCGCTGCCCGCCGCATTTCTGGGCAGAAAAACATAGGCATAGAAATTGCCCTGCTGTTGCTCGTCCGCCCAAACGCGAGTCTGATTGATATATTCGCCTTCCTCGTCCTTGGTGGTGTCGGTCGATGCTTTGCCCTCACCCAATTGCGTGATGAGGCGCGATTCCAATGCGTGGCAGGCCGCCTCCGAATCGGAGGACAAGGACACGAGGCTCAATCCATTCGTCTCCGGCCCAAAAAACGCGTCGAAATTATAGCTAAAATCGCCATAGGTGTAGATATAGGATAGCACCGGCACTTGGTCGAACAGGGGCAGGTTGCGATTAGGAATGGGGGTTAGGCGGTTCCACGTCGGTTCCCATTTCTTTGCAACTTCTTCGGGGGTGTCGCCCCATTTGGCATAAAATGCGCCTTGCGGGTGAACTATGCTATCCGGGTCCGGCTTTCGTAGGTCGGTGGTGGCGACTTGGTCGCGGGCGACGGCAGGCGCGGCAACGGCCATTGCGAAAGCGGCGGAGAGATAGATCGGCTTCTTCATTATACGACTTTCCCAAACAACCGGCGGCGCGGCCACCTTACTTCTTAAAGCGGATAGACGCATCCTCAATCGCGATTTGGCAATAGATGATGTCCACGCCCTCGCCATCGACGCGGGTGAAGCTATACCGATTGCCATTTTGCGCGTCGGGCCACTTGCGGGTGGACAGCAAAAGCGCGGTTTTCGGGGCGGTTTCCATCCGGTTGGTTTCGGCGTCGCCCTTGCCCAGATGCTGGACAAAATGGCCCTCCAATGCGGTGCAGGCGGTGCGTTCCTCGGCCATGATACGCACAATGGACAATTGTTTTGTGTCGGGGGTGAAGTGGTAGTTAAGGTCATAGTTGTGCCCGAACAGCTTCGTCTTATCCTCCGCGCCGGTGGGTTGGCCCCACACTTGCAAATCGGGATCGTCAAGGTCAGCGCGGCTGCCGCTATCGCTAAGCTGCGCAATAACGTCGCGCACGCTCATACCCCAATGGGTGTCGTCCCAACCGTTGGCGCCAATGGGCGAGGGGGCCTCTTTGGCGGCCAAAGGCGCGGCGAGGCTCAGGGTCAGTGCGGCGGTGAGTGGCCATTTATGGATCATGGAAATCCTCCTCCAATCTCAAAAATTAACCGCGTGTCCGGTTCAAGTTTATCGTCGGATCGCTAATCCGGATACGGCAGAATACGACGGGCGATTCCGGGTCGGTAATATAGACCATTTGAAACCTATTGCCGCCCCGTGCATCGGCCCAGTCGCGCACAGACAAGGTCATGACAATGTCCACGTCTAGACGCATGGGCTCCGTTTTTTGGGTTCCCTTGCCCAAATGGCCAATGAAATGCGCCTCCAACGAATCGCACGCCGCCTTTTTCTTGCCAACCAACGCAACGCCGGACAATTTTGACTGATCCGGCGTAAAATAGTAATTTACTTGATAAGATTGGCCATTCAATTCGGTTGTGCTGGTTGCGCCTTCGCGTTGGCTGCCTAGCCATTTTCCTTGGTCCATCAAATCCGATTTTTGTCCTTTGGCACCCAGCGGCTTTAGCACATCAGCCACGGACTGGCCCCATTGCGCATCGCCCCAGCCATTGCTGCCCGTCGGCGCATCGGCGGACTGCGCCGCCAAGGGCGCGGCGATGGTGAGGGTGAATGCCCCCAATAGTGCAAAGTTCTTCACGCGCCCTCTCCCTCATAAGCATCCACAATCGCGCCGACCAACGGGTGGCGCACCACATCCGCGCTGGTGAAGCGGCAGGTGGTTATGCCTTCGATCCCCTGCAACCGCGCAACGCCGTCGTTCAGGCCGCTGAACTGGTCGCCGCCGGGAATGTCAACCTGTTTGGGGTCGCCGCAAATGACCATGCGGCTGCCCATGCCGAAACGGGTGAGGAACATCTTCATCTGCGCCCGCGTGGTGTTTTGCGCCTCATCAAGGATGATGAACGCATCGGCCAAAGTCCGCCCACGCATGAACGCCAATGGCGCGATTTCAATCTCGCCCGATGCTATCCGCCGCTCCACCTGTTCGGCGGGCAAAGTGTCATAGAGCGCATCGTATATGGGGCGAAGATACGGATCGACCTTCTCCTTCATATCGCCGGGCAGGAAGCCCAACCGCTCCCCCGCCTCCACCGCCGGACGGGACAGGACGAGGCGGTTGACCTGCCCCGTAATCAACATCGCCACCGCCTGCGCCACCGCGAGGTATGTTTTGCCGGTGCCAGCGGGGCCGAGGGCAAAGATGATATCATCGCGCTGCAACGCCTGCATATAGGGTTCTTGCCCCGGCGAACGGGGTACCAACGTTTTCAACCGCGTACGGATCATCACCGACGGCGCGCGCGTCATATCGCGGCGGACAATGCCCTCCAACGTCGGTTCATCGGACATGGTAATCATGGATTGCACCACTTCCGGCTCTATCGTTTGCCCGCGTTGGATGGCGGAATAGAGGCTTTGCAATACTTCGCGGGCGCGACCCGCCGCGCTGGCCTCGCCCTCAATCGCCACCTTTGCCCCGCGCGCCGAAATATAGACGCCCAGCCGGTTTTCGATGGTGACAAGGTTGCGGTCAAACTCCCCAAATAAAGCCCCCATCAAATGCGGTTTATCAAACGCAATTTCGAGCCGGGCCATATCACCCGCCTGCGCTTGGGCTTTTTTGGACATATTGGGCGAGTCTCCTGCTTCGCGTGTTTGGATGGTTATCCGGTGCGAGCGAGTAGGAGTCAAGCGATGCTGTAACGCAATGTGAACCTCCCCGATATGGGGAGGCTTAGGCGACCACCCGCACCGTCACGCTGTTCGGGCCGGCGTCGATAATATCGACCTCAACCATATCGCCAACAGCCAGACTGGGGTCCACGATGTGTGCGCTTTGCAGCCATGGGGTTTTGCCCATGAGTTGCCCGTCCAGCTTCCCCTTCCGCTCCAGCAGGACGGTCGTGCGGCGGCCGACGCTGGCCTTGTTGAAATCATGTTGGTCGTCGTTGAGTTGCGCCTGCAACCGTTGCAACCGTTCGTCCATCACGGCGGCGGGGATTTGATCGTCCATCGTCGCGGCGGGCGTGCCGGGGCGGGGGGAATATTTGAAGGAGAAGGCGAGGGAATAGCGCACTTCGCGCAGCAAACTCATCGTATCCTCAAAATCCGCGTCGGTCTCACCCGGAAAGCCGACGATGAAATCGCCCGATAGCGCAATGTCGGGCCGCACCACCCGCACGCGGTCGAGCAGGCGTAGGTAGCTGTCGCGGCTATGGCTGCGGTTCATGGCCTTAAGAATACGGTCGCTGCCCGATTGGACGGGCAAATGCAGGAAGGGCATTAATTTCGGATTATCCCGATGCGCGTTGATCAGCGCGTCGGTCATGTCGTTGGGATGGCTGGTGGTATAGCGGATGCGCGCCAATTCTGGCATATCGGCCAAGGCCTCGGCCAGCCCCTCCAACCCCACATCGCGGCCCCGCTCGTCCGTGCCGGTCCACGCGTTGACGTTCTGACCCAGCAGGGTGATTTCCTTCACGCCCCCCTCAACCAGTGCCCGCGCCTCGGCCACCAAATCCGCGAACGGACGGCTGATTTCCGCGCCGCGCGTATAGGGGACGACGCAATAGGTGCAGAATTTGTCGCATCCTTCCTGAATGGTCAGAAACGCCGAAGGGCGCGGCTGTTTCGGGCGGCGGGGCAGGGCGTCGAACTTGGTTTCGAGCGGCATGTCGGTGTCGAGCGCAGCCTCCCCCCGTGCGGCGG
>JBGSSR010000329.1:0-3804 GCA_041736905.1 Sphingomonadaceae bacterium
GGCGAAGCTGCTAAGGAAGAAATGAAGAAGTAATTCTTCGCTTCTTGCAACAAGCATAAAGGCCGCCTGTCTGGTTTGTCCAGACAGGCGGTTTTTTATTGTCCGCTAAATGCGAACGGCCCATCACGGACCAAAAATAAAAAGGGGCGGAAAGGCCTAAACCCTCCCGCCCCATCCAACCGGCCTGCCCCGTCCGGTGGAATCTTTGCAATGAACGACTATACCAACACATCGTCGCCCTTGTCACGCAGCACAATGTAAATGGCCGGTATCACCAATACGGTGAGCAAGGTCGAGCTGAGCAACCCGAACAGCAACGAAATCGCCAGCCCCTGAAAAATCGGGTCGGTCAAAATCACCGCCGCGCCAATCATCGCCGCCGCCGCCGTCAGCACAATCGGTTTAAACCGGATCATCCCCGCCTCCAGCAACACAGCGCGCAGGGTCTTCCCCTGCTCCTTCAAATGGTTGATGAAATCGACCAGAAGGATGGAGTTGCGCACGATAATCCCGGCCAGCGCGATAAAGCCGATCATGCTGGTTGCGGTAAACGGCGCGTTGAACAGCATATGGCCGATGACAATGCCGATCAGTGTCAACGGTATCGGCGTCAGGATGACCAACGGCACCTTAAAGTTGCGGAATTGCCCCACGACCAACGCGTAAATGGCCAGCAACGCGACCATAAACGCCGCGCCCATGTCGCGGAAGGTGACCCAGGTAATCTCCCACTCGCCATCCCACAGCATCGACGCCTTGCTCTCATCCTCTGGTTGGCCATTCAGGCTGATTTCTGGCTTGGTCAGGCCCGCCGCCGCCCAGTCATAGGCATCGACTTTATCCTGCACCGCCATCAGGCCATAGATCGGCGCCTCATACTCGCCCGCCAATTCCGCCGTCACCATAATCGCGGCGCGGCCATTGCGGCGGTATTGTGGGAAGTCGCCCAGTGTGCGCTTCTCCGTCACCACATCGCCAAGGCGCAGCATTTGCCCGCTGGGCGTGACCGCGACCGGTGTATCGAGAAAAGCGGAATTTAGGTTCCTTTGCCCCTGCGCCAAACCGATTTGCAGCGGCAGGGGGCTGGCCCCTTCGCCCTGCGGCACATAGCCGACGGTCTGCACGCCGCTCATCGCGCCAATGCTGTCGAACACTTGGGATTCGGGAACGCCATAGAACGCTAATCGCGCACGGTCGGGCACCAATTCCACCTGCGGCCTTTGCACACCCGTGCTGCTATCCACATCGACGATATAGGGGACGGAGCGGAACAGCCCCTCCAACACCGCCGCCGTTTTGCGCCGTGTTTCGGCATCGGGGCCATATACCTCGGCCAAGAGCGTTGCCATCACCGGCGGTCCGGGCGGGGTCTCCACGACCTTAATCGACGCGCCTTTGGGTAGGGGCACCGCCGCCAATTTCTGCCGCAGTTCCAAGGCAATGTCATGGCTGGCGCGGGTCCGGTCCTCCTTATGGGACAATGTAATCATCACATCACCCATTTCCGGCCGATTGCGCAGGAAATAGTGCCGGACAAGGCCGTTGAAATTAAACGGCGCGCTGGTCCCGACATAGGCCTCCATCGATACTGTCTCTGGCAAGCCGCGCGCGACCGAGGCAGCGAATTCGGTGACCCGCGCGGTGTCCTCCAAACTGCTACCCTCCGGCATGTCGATGACCAATTGTACTTCGGATTTGTTATCAAAGGGCAGAAGTTTGACCGTCACCGCCTTGAAATAGAACATCGAACACGCGACCAAGGTGGCAACGCCAACGCCGATCAGGAAAATCCAGCTCGTCCGTTTCGACGCGATAATCGGCCCCGCCATGCGCGCATAGAGACCGCCGAGCCGGTCCGGCCCTTCGCCATGGCCATGGTTCGGCGCGTTACCCGCGAACTTCATCATCAACCACGGCGCGATGATGACAGCGACGAAGAAACTGAACACCATCGCCGCCGATGCATTGATCGGAATGGGCGCCATATACGGCCCCATCAGGCCGGAAACAAACAGCATGGGCAGCAGTGCGGCGACTACGGTCAACGTGGCGATAATCGTTGGATTGCCGACCTCCGCCACCGCATCGACCGCCGCTTGTCCGCGCGACCGGTCATCGTTCATGCCCCAATGGCGCGCGATATTCTCAATCATCACGATGGCGTCGTCGACCAAAATGCCGATGGAGAAAATCAACGCGAACAGGCTAACACGGTTGATGGTGAAGCCCATGATTTTCGATGCAAACATGGTCAGCATGATGGTCGTCGGGATGACAATCGCCGTCACCGCCGCCTCGCGCCAGCCGATGGCAAACACGATGAGGAGCACAATCGTCACGGTGGCCAGTGCGAGGTGAAAGATTAGCTCATTCGCCTTCTCATTCGCGCTTTCGCCGTAATTGCGGGTGATGTCCACAGCCACGGCATCGGGGATGAGCGTGCCTTTCAGGCTGTCCAATCGCTCAACGACTTTTTCCGACACCGTCACCGCATTCGCGCCCGCGCGTTTGGCAATGGCGATGGAGACTGCGGGGGCGTGGACCCATTGGCCCTTGTCGTCCTTCGCCCAGCGCCAGCTCTGCTGCTGCATTTCCGACGCGCCGACGGTGACCGTGGCGACGTCTTGCAGCAGTACCGTGCCACCGGTGGTGGAAGTCACAGACAGCAGGCGCACCTGCTCGACCGAACCGAATTGCTCGCCCGCGATAAGCGATTGCGACGCGCCATCCTGACGCAGATTGCCCGCCGGTTGGCGGCGATTGCCCTGCCCCACGGCGCCCATAATGGCGGATAAAGGCACATTGTGCAGCGCCATGCGCGCGGGATCGGGGGTGATGCGCACCGCTTGCTCCTGCCCGCCGACGATGAAGCTGGTGCCGACGTCGTCAACTTTCGCCATTTCGGTGCGGAGTTTGCCCGCGATTTGCATCAATTGCTCTGGCCCCCATTGCCCCGGCGTTCCGGGCTTGGGTGAGAGGGTGAGCACGACGATGGGCACGTCATTAATGCCCTTCACGCTAATCTGCGGATTGCCGACCCCGGCGGGGATTTTGTCGCGGTTGGCGTCGATTTGCTTGTTAATCCGGACCGACGCATCCTCTGGATCAGACCCGACAAGGAAGCGCGCTGTGACCATGACGCCATTGTCTTCGGCTTGCGTATAGACGTGCTCCACGCCGTCCACGCCTTTGACGATGGTTTCGAGCGGTTTGGCGACCAGTTCGACGGCTTCATTGGTCGAAAGCCCCGGCGCGGGGACCATGATGTCCACCATCGGCACGCTAATCTGAGGCTCCTCCTCACGCGGGATGGTGATCGTGGCGATGAGGCCGATGATGATCGCGGCGAGCAGCATCAGCGGCGTCAGAGGGCTTTTGATGGTTGCGGCGGTCAGGCGGCCCGAAATGCCCTGCCCGTTAATAACGTCGCTCATCGTGCGGCGGCCTTAACTGGGGCGAGCAAGGCGTCGCCGGTTTTGATGCCGGACAGGATTTCGACCTCATCACCCATCACCGTGCCCAATTGCACCGGCACCTCCACGGCGCGGCCATCCGGCCCTTTGACGCGGACATAGTTCAGGCCATAGCGGCTAATTACGAAATTGCGCGGGATAACAAAGGCCTTGCGGCTACCCACCATCACACGCACAGTTAAGCGGCGACCAATGAGATTGCCATTAAGGCCCGGCAACGCCACATCGGCCTCAAACTGCCCCGCCTGCACCATGGGATAGACGCGGGAAATCGCGCCTTTGATGGGTTCTCCGCCTGTGGTGGCGAGTTCCGCGACCTCCACCGGAGAGC
>JBGSSR010000284.1:0-12485 GCA_041736905.1 Sphingomonadaceae bacterium
GTCGCGCTAATCCATGGTTCCTCAATCTCGGAAATCCGCACCGCGTCGGGCATGTCGGCGGGGTTGTGCAGCATCAACTCATCGCCATTCGTCATCTGAATGCGATAGACCACCGACGGCGAAGTAGTGATGAGGTCCAGGTCATATTCGCGCGTCAACCGCTCCTGAATAATCTCAAGGTGGAGGAGGCCCAGGAACCCGCAGCGGAACCCTTGGCCAAGCGCGGCGCTCGATTCCATTTCGAAGGTGAATGACGCATCGTTCAGCCGCAGTTTGCCAATGGATTCGCGCAATTTCTCAAAATCGGCGGCGTCCACGGGGAATAGGCCGCAGAACACGACCGATTGCACTTCCTTAAAGCCCGGCAAAGCCTCGGTCGCGCCCTTTTTCACCGTGGTGATGGTGTCACCGACGGCGGCCTCCGAAACCTCTTTAATCTGCGCGGTGATAAAGCCGATTTCGCCGGGGCCAAGCTCGGCCAATTCCTCACGCTTTGGCGTGAAGCAACCGACGCGGTCGATCAAATGCTCGGTTCCGCCCTGCATGAATTTGACCGGCAGGCCTTTTTTGATGACGCCATCAATCACGCGGACAAGGATGACGACGCCCAGATAGGGATCGTACCAACTGTCCACCAACATGGCCTTCAACGGCGCATCGCGGTCGCCCGTGGGGTGCGGGATTTTGATGACGATTTGTTCGAGTATCTCCTTGATACCAATACCAGATTTGGCGCTGGCCAGCACCGCCTCATCCGCCGGAATGCCGATGATGTCCTCAATCTCCGCGCGCACGCGTTCGGGGTCGGCGGCGGGGAGGTCAATTTTGTTAAGCACGGGGACGATTTCGTGGTTGTGCTCGATGGACTGATAGACGTTGGCCAATGTCTGCGCCTCCACCCCCTGCGCCGCGTCCACGACCAGCAATGCGCCCTCGCACGCGGCGAGGCTGCGCGAGACTTCATAGGCAAAGTCAACGTGCCCCGGCGTGTCCATCAGGTTGAGTTCGTAGGTTTCGCCATCGTCGGCGGTGTAGTTCAGGCGCACCGTTTGCGCCTTAATCGTGATGCCGCGTTCCTTCTCAATGTCCATATTATCAAGGACTTGCGCGCTCATTTCACGTTCGGTCAGGCCGCCGGTGTATTGGATGAGCCGATCGGCCAGCGTGGACTTGCCATGGTCAATGTGCGCGATGATGGAAAAATTGCGGATTTTGGAAAGATCAGTCATGCGCCGCCGATAGCAGCGAAGCGCGCGCTTGTCAGCGGGGAAATAAGGGTGGGTGGCGGAAGGGGTTTACTGTTGCGGGGATGGGGGTAGGATGAGAGTCATGCAGAAACGGCCAAGCCATATTCCGATGAAACTCCGAAGGTTCGGCGTAAGTGCTTTCGCCATTTTGGCAAGCCTTGCGCTTCCGTTGGCAGGTGCAACAGCTTGCTCATTTTCCAGAGGTCCGATTGTTGAAGATTTCATGAGGGCCGACGCCGCATTTGTAGGTGAAGTTTCCGACTTTGAAATTGTCACAAACAACGGATTTGATCGCGTTCGATACGGGATTTTAAGTGTCAAAGTAAAACGCCCACTCTATGGAAAAATAGAAAAAAATTTAAAAATAAAACTTTATCTGGATACGCAATTTATAGAAAGTGAAGAATATAATTCCGGGAGTGACGACGATGAGATAATTTTAAACAAAAATATATTTTTCATTGATGAAAAAAATTTATATGAAGGTGATGAATATTTTTACAAAGATTTTTATTCAAAATTACCGGAACGCGAAAAAGATATGTATGAAGTATTTTATGAAAATACTGAAGGTTTAGGAGAACCTGTTTTTCAGTGGTGGGTGCATGGAATTGGACAGATGTGCGGAACGGTCGCAATATTTGGATATAACTCACAAATGGAGGAAAAAATATCTGGCCTTAGAGTTAATTTCAGCAATGATATTGTTGCAAAAATGCCGACCGAAGAAATATCAAACCAAAGTTCAATTTTGAATTTCCCGAGTGATCCGTCGCTACACTTCATCAAACCGACCTATCGGCAAGAATATTCATTCTACCTAATGATCAGCGTATTCGCGTTTGGCGTCCTCGCCTCTGTCCTTTTCCTAATCCGCCGCCGCAAACGCAAACCCGCCTAGCCCCCTACTACCCCAAAGCCCCCTTCACCACCGGAGCCAATCCATCCGCCATCACCTTCACGCCGTCGGCATTGGGGTGGATGCCATCGTCGAGCATCAGGTCGGTGCGGCCCACCACGCCCTGCATGACGAAGGGGTAGAGGGGGACGTTGAATTTCTGGGCGAGGCGCGGGTACATGCCGTTGAATTCGGTCATATACTCCGCGCCCAAATTCGGGGCGGCGAGCATTCCGGCGAGCATCGCGGGGATGCCCCGCCGCTGTAGCTCCTCCAAAATTGCGGTCAAATTCGCCTCTGTCTCAGCAGGGGGCAGGCCGCGCAGCATGTCGTTCCCACCCAGTTCGACGATAACCAAATCCGGCTTCTTTGGCAGGCCATCGAGCACGAAGGCCAGCCGCGCCCTGCCCCCGCCGCTGGTATCACCCGACACGGCGGCGTTGAACACGCGGGCATTGGGCAGAGTTTCGCGCAGTTCCGCCTCCAACACCGGCCCCATCCCTTGCCCAGCGTCCAATTGGTATCCGGCAAACAGGCTGTCCCCGAACGTAACCACTAGCGTGTCGGGCGCCGCAATAGGCGCCTCGCGGGTCGCGGCGGTGGCGGCTTCCACTTTCTCGGTCGCGGGCGCAGTTTCTGCCTCACCGCACGCGGTCAAAAGCTGGACAATCGCGAACGCCGCCCCATATTGCACAAAACGCTTATTCATAAGGTCAATCTCCTGACATGCACGCCCCAGCACGGACCAATACGGTCGTCAGCACCCGCAAACTCAACCTTATATTGGGGAGCGATGCGGCCCCTGTCCATATCCTGCGCGATATTGATTTGGAAATCAGCGCGGGGGAGACGGTCGCCATCCTCGGCGCGTCGGGGTCGGGCAAGACGTCGTTGATGGCGGTGCTGTCCAGTCTGGAGCAGGCAAGCAGCGGCGAAGTCCACGTCGCGGGCGCGGATTTTGGCGCGATGGATGAGGATGCTTTGGCACTTGTCCGGCGCAAGTGGATTGGCATCGTTTTGCAATCCTTTCACCTTTTGCCCACCATGACCGCGTTGGAAAATGTCGCTGTGCCGATGGAATTATCAGGTGCGGCGGATGCCTTTGCGCGCGCGGAGGCGGAGTTGGACAAAGTCGGCTTGTCGCACCGCATCGGCCATTATCCCGCACAACTATCCGGCGGGGAGCAACAACGCGTGGCGATCGCGCGCGCGCTTGCCCCGCGCCCCGCGATCCTGTTTGCCGATGAACCGACGGGGAATTTGGATGGCTCCACCAGTGACGCCATCATCGACCTGCTCTTTGCGCGGCAAGTGGATACCGGTGCTACTTTGGTCATCATCACGCACGACACCGGATTGGCCAGCAAATGCGGGCGCGTCATCCGCATGGCCGATGGCCGCATCGTTAGTGATGAGAAGGCGGCATGAGCACCTTAGGCTGGGCGCAAAGTTGGCGCATTGCGCGCCGCGATTTGGCGAGCGGATTTCGCGGGCTTAGATTGCTGTTCATTTGTCTGTTCCTAGGCGTGGCGACCCTCGCCGCTATCGGCAGCCTGACCAGCGCGATCACCGGTGAAATTCAGGAACGCGGGCAAACCATCCTTGGCGGTGACCTGCAAATCGAAATGACGCAGCGGGAATTGGGACCGGGCGAGCGGGCGGAATTGGAAACACTCGGCCAGTTTAGTGAAACGATCCGATTGCGCGCCATGGCGCAACGCGTGGGAGCCACCGACGACGCCCCGCCCGCCGTTCTGACTGAACTCAAGGGCGTCGATAACCCCTATCCCCTCTATGGCAAACTGACCCTGAAGGAGGGCCGCTACGCCCCCCTGCCCCCCGACCGCATCCTAATCGGTGAGGCATTGGCGACCCGGTTGGAGGTCTCAACAGGCGACCAAATCCGGTATGGCACGCAAGATTACACCATAGCGGGTATCATCGCCGATGAGCCCGATCGCGTGGGTGAGGGCTTCACCCTTGGCCCCGTCGCCATTGTGTCGATGGAGGGATTGCGGCGCAGCGAACTGATCCAACCGGGCAGTCTCTTCGACGCCAAATACCGCATTCGCCTTCCCGCTGGTGCGGATTTTGCGGCGGTGCGGGAGGATTTGGAGGCGCGCTACGACGGCCAAGGTTGGGACGTCGACGACCGCAGCAACGCGGCGCCGGGGACCGATAGGTTTATCAATCGCATGGGACAATTCCTGTCGCTGATAGGCCTCACCGCTCTGATTATCGCGGGGATTGGAGTGAGCAATGGTGTGTCATCCTACCTCGCGCTCCGACGCAAGACGATTGCGACGTTGAAAATCGTCGGCGCGACGTCCGCCGACATTGCGCGCATGTATTTGCTGCAAATGGGGGCCGTTTCCGCCGCCGCGATAGCGTTGGGCCTGATCGTCGGGATGTTGCTGCCGCCTGTGATTGTGGCGCTCGCGGGCAATGTGCTGCCCGTAACGCCCGGCCTGCGTATCTATCCCCTGCCGCTATTCATCGCAGCGGTTTATGGCGCGTTTGTTGCGGTTATTTTCACGCTCCCGCCGCTTTCAAGGGCGAAGTTTGAACCCGCGGCCGCATTGCTGCGTACCGATGTCGGGGCGCGGCGCGCGCGGTTGGACAAACGGACATGGGCGCTCATCGGCGCGGCAACATTGGGCCTATTGGCGCTCATTCTGCTCTCGGCGGAGGAGCCATTGTTCAGCGCATCCGTCATCGGCGCGACGGCGGTGGTGCTCGCTTTACTATGGGCCCTGGGCTTCGCCGTTAAATGGGCGGCACGCAAAGCGGGGCGGCCTGCTTCCCCGTTGCTCCGCATGGCTGTTACCAACCTCTATCGCCCCGGCGCCCAGACATAGGCGTTGGTGGTGGCATTGGGCCTGTCGCTGACATTGTTCGTGACACTCGCCGGAATACAGACCAGCCTGTCGTCTGAAATCGACAAATCGGTGCCGAAAGTCGCGCCGAATTTGTTCATCCTAGACGTGCCATCCGGACAAGATGCAGCACTGACGCAAATGGTGACGAAGCGTGACGCTAAGGCAGAACTTAACATCGTCCCAGCACTTCGCGGCACCGTGGTGGCGGTTAAGGGCGAACGCGTGACGCCGGAAACCGCACGCGAATCCGATGCCTTCCTGCTACGCGGAGAACGCGGCGTTACTTACAGCGCGACATTACCAGAGGGCAGCGAATTGACTGACGGCACATGGTGGGTTGCCAATTACACTGGCGCCCCCTTAGTTTCGTTGGACGCAGAACAGGCCAAGTTGCTGAACCTCACTGTTGGTGACACGTTGACTGTGTCCGTCCTTGGCCGCGAGATTGAGGCGCGCATCGCTTCGCTGCGTATCATCAATTGGGACACGATGGGGTTCAATTACGTGATGGTGTTCAGCCCCAACACCTTCGCCAGCGCGCCGCATAGCCTTACCGCCACCGTCACCCTACCCGATGGCCCATCGGTAGCCGCGCAAGAAGTCGCCATTACCCGCGACCTTTTGGCCCAATACCCCGCAGCATCCGTCATTGCCGTTGATGAAGTCGTGGGCCAAGTGCGCACCCTCCTCGACCAAATGGCCGGCGCAATTTTGGCGGCGGCGTCTATTACGATATTGGCAGGGATAGCAGTTTTAGTTGGAGCCATCGCAGCATCGGCGCAATCACGCGCTTATGACAGCATCATGCTAAAAGTATTGGGCGGCACACGGCGGCAAATCTTGGCGGTGCAGGCGATTGAATATGCACTACTCGCCGTGGCATTGGCGGCAATCGCACTCATGCTAGGCATCTTTGCCGCTTGGTTTGTCATCGTCCAGATTTTCGAATTTGGCTGGTCGCCCGATTGGCTAACCATCGGTCTGATATTGGCCGGAGGCGCAGGATTAACCCTCATCATTGGGTTGTTAGGCTCTTTGCCATTAATGGCTGTTCGACCAGCAAAGGCCCTTCGCGGACTGTAATCAAAATCAGTCCAATTTTATTGACACTTATATCAATAAGGATTCAGCGGAAGTCTGCCATTGTCAACGATTGCGTAATACAAATGATTGAAGTTATTAAAAACCTTAGTTGACACGTTTACCAAATTATACAACCTTGCCGACTGGGTCCAAGGGATTCGGGGTATCAAATTATTAGCGCAAAGCTGAAATTGGTCCAATTTGGTCACGGTGCGGGGCATTCCGAGCATCAGGCGTAAATCACCGAGTTTCACCATTATTAGAACCAAAAGCTCCTGCATTTTGCGGGCTGTTTTTTTGCATTCAATTTCGGAGAGAAAACATGGCTGATTCACTAAACATCAATGGCGGCGACTTTATTGGCAATGTGTCGGAAGACACCGATATTCAACCCATCAATGTTTTGGAAACGCAGGGCAGCGTTTCGTTTGAAGATACCGAAAATGTCCTCCACGTCCCCGTCGTTGATCCCGTTGGGACGCCAATGGGCACGCTTATCGCCAATATTTTGGATGACTCGTCCGGTGCGGGCGACCCGGGCACTGTCGATTGGGAATACAGCATCGATAACGCCGCCGTCCAATATTTGGCCAATGGCGAAACTTTGGTTGAAGAATTCGACCTGCGCATCGTCGGCGCCGATAGGGAAGAACGCACGCAGCGGCTCTCCATCACCATCACCGGCACGAATGACGCGCCAACGTTGACGCCCGGCGGCACATTGGCCGGCGCAGTGACCGAAGTTGTGGACGTGACCGGCGGCATGGATGATTTGAACGCGACTGGATCGTTCGATTTCGAAGACCTCGACTTGGCCGACATGCACAGCGCGGCTGTTACAACGGTCGGCGTGACTGGGAGCACAACCGGCCTTGCCCTGCCCGATGGCACCGGTTTGGCGGACCTGCTTACCTTTGTAATCGATAGCCCCGATGAAGAAGGCACCGTTAACTGGACCTTCGCCGCGCCTGATGCTGCGTTTGATTATCTAGACGATGGCGAAACACTGACCCTGACCTACACCGTTGCGTTGTCCGACGGCGAAGGCGGCTCGGTCGATCAAACCATCACCATTACCGTCACGGGCAGCAACGATGCCCCCACTGCAACCGCCGACACCGGCGACGTGGTTGAGTCCGGCACCGCTGCCGGCACTACCGAAGCAACGGGCAATGTCCTGACCAATGATGAAGACGCCGATGGCGATGCCGTTCTTTCGGTTAGCATGATTGGCGCAAGCTCTGTTGCCGCCATGGGCACGACACCGGCAACCGGCCTGTATGGTAGCCTGTCAATTGCCGCCGACGGCAGCTACACCTACACGCTGGACAATGGCAATGCGACGGTCGATGCCCTGCCTTTGGACGCCACGTTATCGGACGAGTTTACCTATACCGTTACTGATGAAAATGGCGCGACCAGCACCGCGACTTTGACGATTACCATCACCGGCTCAAATGACGCCCCCGTTGTGGATGCCGTCACCGCCGCCGTGGATGAGAATGCGACCGTTACCGTTACTGCGGATTTTTCCGATGTGGACACCGGCGACACGCATACGTTTGGCCTCGACACCACCGGCACATTGGGGACCGTCGTTAACAATGAGGACGGAACATACGACTATACAGCGGGCAGCGCGTTTGACAGCCTGGCCGTGGGTGATACAACAACCGACACCTTCACCTATTCCGTCACCGACGCCAATGGTGCGGTGCATAGCAATACGGTGACGGTGACGATTACCGGCACCAACGACACGCCCACCATCACCGCCGACACCACCAATGCGGTGACCGAGGCAGGCGCGGCAGGAGCAGGGACCGACGAAGTATCCGGCGATGCGTCGGACGGCGGCGCGAATTGGGTTGATGTGGATACGGGCGAAGATGCGGGTCTTGTCATCACTGCGGCGGGTTTTGGTGCGGTGGCTACCACTATATTCAACATCGGTGGCGTCACCAGCACAGCCACTTCGCTTGACGACTTGAACCTTTGGTCTGTTGCCGCCAACGGCAACATCGGCGATGCCACCGTACCGCACATGACCATTCAAACGTCCAGCAGCAATGGCAGTTACGAAGTCTTCGCCGTGTATTTGGAGGCGGGCGAACGCCTGACATTGGACATCGACGGCGCATCCGTGGATTCCTATTTAATCCTGCGCGGCCCCGATGGCAGTGTGTTGGCCGAAAACGATGACGCACTGGTGACAGATGGCGGCGGCGGCTCAGAAGGTGCACCGGTCAGCAGCTTTGGACCAGATTGGCGGGTTGATTCGTACCTCACATATACCGCGACAACGGCGGGCACCTATTATTTCCAAGTCGGCCAATTTGGCACGCCGGGTTCTGCATTTGCTTCAGAGAGCACTAGCTTCACGCTGCAGGTTTCGCGCGATATACCGGGTGTGCTGGGTGGCTCGCCACAATATGACTATGCAACCCATAGTGATGGCGTTTACGCAAATCCCCCGGGGTCGAATAACGCATCACCGCCCGTATTCACGGCCAGTAACCTTAACGCCAACGGCGAACTCGAAATCGAGGGCACCTACGGCACGCTGTTCCTAGAGGCCAATGGCGAATACCGCTATGTCCTAGACAACGCCCGCGCGGCGACGCAGGCGTTGTTCGAAGGCGAGACACAGACCGAGACTTTCACCTATGAAGTTTCGAATGGCGCAAGTTCCGGCGATGCAGCCACCGGTGAAATTATCATCACGGTTACCGGAAGCAACGATGCACCTGAAGTCTCGGCCGTGATGGGTAGTTCGGATGAGGATGAGCAATCAGCTCCTATCGCACCCGATTTCACCGACGTTGATACCAGCGACACGCACACGATCAGCATTGCGATGCAGCCGACTTCGGGTGTGGCGTCGGTCAATGAGGATGGTCAGATCGTCTTCGATCCCGATGGCGATTTTGAGTATCTGGATGAGGGCGAAGAGGCAGAGGTTAGCTTCACCTACACCGTCACCGACAACAATGGCGCGACCGATACCGCGACAGTGACCGTCACTGTGATGGGTGCCAATGACGCGCCCGTTGTCTCGGGTGCGGTCACCGCAACGGTGACCGAGGGCAGCGGCATTCAAACCGTGAACCCTATCGCCAATGTCACCGATGTGGACGGCGAAGGCGCGGTGGTGATTGTCCCCCTCACCCTGCCTGCGGGCGTCAGCTTTGTGTCGGCAGACACAATCAGCATTGATTTTGAGGATTACACTCTGGGCAGCGTGGTCGGCCAAAATGGCTGGACCGATGCTTCGCCAACCTCGCCTGCCAATGCGATTGTCGACGTTGCGGGTGATCAAATGCTGTTGTTGGCCAATGATCCGTCCTCGGGTGACTTTGGCGGGCCCTATGCGCCATCGCTGGAGTTCAACGTCGGAGAAAACATCACCGGCGCCGATGGCGATACCATGAGCTTCTCCTTCACCATCCGCGCGGTTAGCGCCGTGGCCGATGGCAGCCGGATGGAGATCGACTTTGGACAAGCGGCCTTTGATGACCGGTTCAACTTCATGGCGATTGAATATGTCGATGGCGGAATCCGCCTTGTCCAATCTACGCCAACGGCGGATGGCAATTGGACCAATGACAATGGCGCGCCTGCTGACTTCACCTTTGGCACGGGCAATGTCGAGCTTATCGCTGGTCTTGACCCGACGGTTGACCACACCATTGAGGTTCGTTTGCGCACCGTCGATGGGCTAAACAATGATGTCATCGAGTTTTAGGTCGATGGCACAATGGTTGGCACCGGCGGCAGCTTTGAAAACTTCTACGCCAATTTCACATCAGGCTGGGATCCAGCAGATTATTCAGTCGACAGGATTTTGTTCCGTGCAGGCGAAGCGGCGGGCAACCCCTTCCCTGCCGATGGCGGAATCCCCGGTGGCAACCGTCAAGGTTTCTACATCGATGATGTGACCATGTCGGCATACGATAGCCAAACGTTGCAAATCGACACGGATGATCCGGCCTATGACTATCTGGCTGCAGGCGAAGAGTTAGAAGTGGTCGTCAATTACGACGTCACCGACGGCACCAGCACGACGGCGGCATCCACCGTGTTCACGGTGGTCGGCACCAATGACGCTCCGGAAGCCGAAGATGTCACGGGCGATGCCGACGAAAACGGCACGGCTATTACCATTGCGCCAATTGTCAACGATGTTGACCTAACCGACACGCACACAATCCTGATCGCAAGCCAACCAACCCTTGGCATGGCCTCGGTTGATGAGGACGGCAATATCGTATTCGATCCGGATGGTGATTTCGAATATCTGGCAGAGGGCGAAGAGGTAGAGGTGACCTTCACCTACACCGCCGACGACGGCAATGCTGGCATTGATACAGGAACCGTTACCGTCACTGTCACCGGCTCTAATGACGCACCGACGGTGACCGCTGGCGTTGTGTCGGGGACAACCAGCGAACCCGTTGGTGTGACTGGCGCTGGCATGGTCATGCCGCTCACCGGGACCTTTGACGTTGCCGATGTGGATACCAATGGCCAAACCGAAATGGAGGTTACCTTCGGCAGCCTGTCCACCAATTATGGTGCGCACCAGGCCAGCGGATTGACGCAAGACCAGATCAATGGCCTAGTCGCCGCGCTGACCGTTACGCCCTTGATGGGCAATGACGGCACAGTGACATGGACCTTTGCGCCGGATAACAGCGTGCTGGACTTCATCCGTTTCGGCGAAGTGTTGACCGTGACGCTGAACGTCAATGTGGATGATGGCGCGGGCGGCACAGCGGTGCAACCCATCACTATCACCATCAATGGTAGCAACGACACGATCTTCCCTGGCACAGTGTATGAACTGACCGGCGCAGTGGACGAGCCGGCGATGGGCGATGCCAACGTGACCGGCACCATCCAATATGATGATGCCGACTTCACCAACCACGTGGCACTCGTCACGCGTGTGGATGGCAGCAGCACGATTTCGGGCGGCACATTGACGACGACGGTCACGGACCAAGCGTTGGACGATGGGTCGGGCGAAATTGAATGGAGCTACACCATTGGCGCGGCGGCCACGGATGCTTTGGCGGCGGGTGAAACGCGCGTTGAGGTGTTCCAAATCCGCATCGTTGGCACGGCTTCGGATGAATTGGTGCAGAATGTGACGGTGACCATCACCGGCACCAATGATGCGCCGATTATCGATGCCGTTGTCGGTGACTTCTCTGGCGCAGTGACTGAAGAGGCTGACACCACCGCCGGAATGGGCGTATTGGAGGCCAGCGGCTCGATTAGCTTTGGCGATGTCGATTTGCTGGACCTTGATGCCGACGCTGACCCGATGAATGGCGAAGAACATTCAGTAAGCGTTGGTGTCGTCGCATCCGGTGTAACAACCGGCTTTGCAGTCGCAATGCCCGCCGCCTTGCTCAGCACAACCGTCACGCAAACCGGCGCCATGGGCACCGGCGGCGCGGTCGATTGGGACTTTGCCATTGATGACGCCGATGTCGATTATCTGGCCGAGGGTGAAGTGTTGACCCTCACCTACACGCTAACTGTTGCCGACAGCAACGGCGGCACGGATACGCAGGATGTCGTTATCACCATCACCGGCACCAATGATGCGCCGGTTGTAACGACAGTCCCAGCTCCGATTAACATTGGCGAGGATACGATCGCGTTCGGTAGTGGTTTTCTGCAAGTCGCCGATGTCGATGCAACGGACAGCCATGTATTCTCAATCGTCGGCACTGCTCCTGCGGGCTTCACGTTGAACCCCGATGGCAGCTTTAGTCTCGACACCACAATTGCTGAATATCAAAATCTGGCCCAAGGCGCGACCATGGACGTCGTGGTGACATACATCGCCACCGACGACAGCGGCACCGCCAATGCGGCAAGCAATGAGGAAACATTGACGATCACCGTAACCGGTTCGAACGACGGCCCAATTGCGGTCGTTGATACCGGAACGCTGGCCGAAAATATTGGCGGGACGTTTGACCTGTTGGACAACGACACCGATGTGGATGACGGCGCGATCTTGACCCTGTCCGCCATTTCATTGGGCAGCGTCAGCGGCCTCGGCATGCTAACCACAATGGAGATGGATGACATTGCCAGCCACTTTGCCATCGTTGGTAATGCGTTGGTGTTCACCCCGCCCGCTGGCCTGCCATCGGGATTGGAATCGGTTTATGACCGATTGGCTCCGGGTGAAACGGCGACAGTCACCATCGACTACACCATAACTGACGAATTCGGTGCGATGTCCAACTCGACCTTCACTCTCACCATCAATGGTGCGGGCGAGGTATTAACCGGGACACCGGGTGTGGATACGTTGGTCGGGACCAGCTTGGCAGATACCATCAATGGCCTTGGCAG
>JBGSSR010000337.1:0-5269 GCA_041736905.1 Sphingomonadaceae bacterium
GGCGAGTCGCCCTTTTCCACCGACGCCAACATGCTGCACACTTCATCCGAGGGTAAAGTGTTGGAGGACCCGTGGGAGGAAACCCCCGATTACGTCTACTCGCGCACGGTGAACCCAGAGGACGCGCCGGACACGCCCGAATATATCACCGTCGATTTTGAAAAAGGCGATGGCGTGGCGATAAATGGGGAGGCAATGTCGCCCGCGACGCTCCTTGAAACGCTCAACGAATATGGCCGCAAACATGGCATTGGGCGTTTGGACCTCGTCGAAAATCGCTTCGTCGGCATGAAATCGCGCGGCATGTATGAAACGCCGGGCGGCACGATTTATGCCGCCGCGCATCGCGGGATTGAACAAATTACGCTCGACCGTGGGGCCGCGCATTTGAAGGACGAATTGATGCCGCGCTATGCCGAACTCATCTACAACGGCTTCTGGTTCGCGCCGGAACGCGAGATGTTGCAGGCGGCGATTGACCATTCACAGGAAAAAGTCGCAGGGACCGTGCGCCTGAAACTCTATAAGGGCGGCGTCTATGTCGTCGGCCGCAAATCGCCGTTCAGCCTGTATAGCGAGAAGGTCGTGACCTTTGAGGATGACGCGGGTGCCTATGACCAACGCGATGCCGAAGGGTTCATTAAATTGAACGCATTGCGTTTGCGTTTGCTTGGTGGCCGCGACCGCGGATGAAGGCCGAACGCCTCATCCCCATCCTGACCTATGCGGGTGCAATACCCTTTGTCGCGCCGTTCCTGTTCGCGCTGGCCGCGCCGTCACTGCCGCCGGAGTGGGGGTTTTGGTTGCCGATGGTGACGCTGGGCGCGTTTTATTGGGGGCTGATAATCCTCAATTTCATGGCGGGCACGTTGTGGGGCATGGCGGCGACTGGAGCGCATATTTCGGGTGAGGGGTCGCGCAGTCTATGGCCCTTACTGTTGGGCAGCAATGCGATTGCGATCATCAGTTGGGTCAATATCCTGACCCCTTATCAATCGCCGCTCTATATGGCGTTCGGTTTCTTGGCGCTCATCCCGCTTGACCGGATTGCGCAGCATCGCGGTTTGATTGGTGAACGATATTTTCGGATGCGGATGATTGTGACGGGGATTGTGGTGGCCAGCCTGCTGGGCCTATGGATGTTGACGGTTTAAGGGGGCAATGATGCAGATTATTCGCGGCGATTTCGACAATCCGGCCATCCGCGATTTGCTTGCCTTTCACTTCGCCGATTTGCGCACCACCGCGCCGCCGGAAAGTTGCCATGTCCTGCCGATTGACGCGATGCGCGTGCCAGAATTGCATTTTTTCGCGGCGTGGGAGAACGAGGCTTTGCTCGGTTTTGGCGCGGTAAAAGAGCTTGGCGATGGCACGGGTGAAATAAAGTCCATGCGCACGGCGGCGGCTGGTCAACGCAAGGGCGTGGGGCAGGCGATGCTGGACCACCTCATCAGCCACGCCCGCGCCATCGGCCTATCGCGGCTCAGTTTGGAAACGGGCGCTATGGATTTCTTCATCCCCGCCCGCGCACTGTATGCCAAGAACGGCTTCACGCCGTGCCCGCCGTTTGGCGACTATGTCCAAGACCCCAATAGCGTTTTCATGACGCGCGCATTGTAGCGCCTTATTTTTGTAACCAAACTTGTGTTCATGACGAAACATTAAAGTGTCGGGACAAACGGCATAGTTTGCACATTATTATTTGATCGAGTGACCCTTATGCACAATTTCCCCCGAAAATTTCTGGCCGAAGCATTGGGCAGCTTTTTCCTCTTCGTCACCGTCATAGGCTCCGGCATCATGGCCGAAAATTTAAGCGGCGGGAATGATGCAGTGGCGTTGTTGGGCAACACCATGGCGACGGGCGCGATATTATTTGTGCTCATCACGATGCTCGGCCCTATTTCCGGCGCACATTTCAATCCGGCGGTGACGTTGGTTTTCTGGCTCAAGCGGGAATTTGCGGGGCGGGACATCGCCCCCTATTTTGCGGCGCAGTTGGCGGGCGGCGTTTTGGCAGTGGTCGCGGCGCACGTCATGTTTGAATTGCCCATTTGGCAAATGTCGGAAAAAACGCGCACCGGCGGCGGGCAATGGTTGGGGGAGGGGGTTGCGACCTTTGGCCTCATCCTGACCATATTGGGCACATTGCGCCACCGTGCGGAGGCCGTTCCTGCGGCGGTCGCGTTATATATAACGGCGGGATATTGGTTCACCAGCTCGACCAGCTTTGCCAATCCGGCCATTACCATCATCCGGTCGATGACTAACAGTTTCGCTGGGATTGCGCCAATGGACGCGCCCGCTTTTATAGTGGCGCAATTATTGGGCGCATTGGCGGCGTGGCAAGTGGCCGCCCTATTGTTTCCTGCAACCGACACCGATTGACCGTCACAAAAACGTAACATTGCTTTCACACCTTACTTACCTTTTTGGGTTAAGGCGGTGGTTATGATGTTTGCAAAAGCCACTAAGGCCGCCAAATCGGCCCATAGCCAATCCGATCCACGGCCACGCTCCGTTTCCAGTCATATGGCTGGCCTCTCCGGCCTGTTCATGCTGATCGCATGGGTCGCGTTTGCGCGCAATTTTGGTGAGATTGCCGCTAGTTTCGGCTACACCGGCATGCCGCCGCACCTTGATGGGCCGTTCGCTTCGCTGATGAGCGTGGCGATGTGCGCAATCCCGATGGTCCTTTGGTCGGTGCTGGTCGACAAGGTGCATCGCAATGTCAGCACAGGCATTGATTGGTCGATTAAGCGTCCGGTGCGGGAAGTGCTGGATATTTCCATCGTCAAACTGGCCGGATTTTGGTCCACATGGGTGCTGCTCGCGGCGGCTTATTTTACATTTCGTTGGTATTGGGAGCCGCCCTATACGTTCGCGATGGACGTGTTTGAGGGGCTGATTGGGCCGCTCGTGGCCCTATCCATTCCCTATATCATTTGGGTGGACCGCCATTTGGTCGATCCAAAGAAAGACGCCGTGTGGCATTTCGGCGCATGGATTGCGGGCCGCACCGGCTATGACAAAGCGCAGATTAAGCACCATTTGCGCAACTGGCTGGTCAAAGGGTTCTTTGTCGCCTTTATGACCAGCATCCTGCCTGGGGGGTATCAGCAGATTGTGAATATGGACTTGTCCACCTTGCTGGCCAACCCCGTGTTGTTCACTGGCACGTTGATTGGCATGATGTTCCTGGTCGATGTGCAATTGGCCACCGTTGGCTATGTCCTAACCATGAAGCCTTTGGACAGCCATATCCGCAGCGCGAATCCGTTTGTGCAAGGCTGGGTCGCGGCGCTGGCTTGCTATCCGCCGTTCGTGATTATGGATATGGGCAGCGCCTTTGATTATCATATCAACACGGCGGGTTGGGAACATTGGTTGGCGTTGTGGCCCAGCGTGCAATGGGTGTGGGGCGCGGGCCTCATCTTCCTGACCGGTATTTATGCGTGGGCGACCATGGCGTTCGGCCTTCGCTTTTCCAACCTCACCAATCGCGGCGTCATCACCCATGGGCCCTATGCGTGGACGAAGCACCCCGCTTATATCAGCAAGAACCTGTTCTGGTGGCTGTCCACTATGCCCTTCCTCGTCACCACGGGCAGCACGGTCGAGGCGTTCCGCAATTGCATGATGTTGGCGTTGGTCAGCCTGGTCTATTTCTGGCGGGCGAAAACGGAGGAAGCGCATTTGCGTGCCGAAGATCCCGCTTATGGCGAATATGAAGCATGGATGGCGCGCAATGCGCCGATCACTCGGTTCTTCCTTTGGGTGAAATCGTGGTTCATCGGCAACCGCCGCGATTCTTCCGATGGCGCAATGCACCCCGCCGAATAAGGCTTAATTCTGCTGCACCCCGCCCGCGCAATCGACGCTGGCCTGAGCAGCATATGGGATGCGGCACGGCGCGCGGCCGCCGATTGTGATGCTGCCCGCGCCATAGGCACGCACCTCCGCAGTGCTATTCGCCGCCGCCGTAATGAAGGTCGGGCCAGAACTGGTCAAGGTGAGTTCGCTAACTGACACTCCGCCCGCGTCCAATCGTCCCGTGCCGTCAAGAGCGAAGTTGGCCTGACCCACTTGGCCCTTACCCAAGGCCACCGCGCCGCTGCCCAATATGTTGACACGCAAACGGTCGGCCGTCACCTCACCAATGGCCAATGCGCCGGAACCGAAAACATTCAAATTTACCCGTTGCTGATCCAATCGGTCGGCGGAGAGCGACGCACCACCGTTGAGGGTAATCGTCTCCACATCCGCGCTGCGCAACTCCAACGTAACCGGACCTTTACGGTGATAGGTCTGCCCGGATTGCGTCATGGAAATTCGTAATGACCGCCCATTGCGTTGAATGTTCAGCCGGTCGATGTCGGTCGGCTGTCCTGTTGCAATCATCTTCGCCTGTGGATTGTGCGCCAACGTAGCGGCAATGTCGCCCTCCAGCGTTAACGTGGCGATGCTGGTTACCATATAATCACGGCTGACGGCACCAAGGGGCGCAGTTTGCGGCGCGGCAAGTAGCGGCGCGACGGCGAGGCTGGTGGTGGCGAGGGTTAGGGCAGCGAGGAGGACTTTGGTCATGGCTGTAGTTTTCGCATAGTTGGCGGGTGAGGGCAAGAGATTGGCCTATGGCGCGAACCGCTCTACCAAATATGGCGCGGTGTTCACATGGGCAACCTCCGCCGGAACGGAGCGCCCTTCAAGCATGGCCGCGGCGATCATCGCGGCGGCGGGCGCAGTTTGGATGCCCCATCCCCCTTGGCCGGCGAACCAAAAGAAGTCTGGCGCGGCTGGCAAAGCGCCAATCACCGGCATCCGGTCGGGCGCAAAGTTACGCAGACCGGCCCATGCGCGTTCGACCTTGGTCACGCGCCAATGCGTTGCCCGCTCCAACCGGTCGATGGCCAGCGCAATGTCGATTTCCTCCGCCGCACAGTCGCGGGGCACATCGGGCGTTTCATCATGGGGGGAGAGCCACAATCGCCCATTGCCCTCTGGCTTTACATAAAAACTGCCGTCCAGCGCGATGAGCAGGGGCAAGCCTGTGTCCGCCTCCCCCTCGACCGCGATTTGCACGACGGTGCGGCGGAGGGGGGTGATTGGGATGACTGGCACACCCGCCATAACCGCGACTTCACCCGCCCGAGCGCCCGCCGCATTGACTATGATGTCGGCGGTGAGCGGGCCTGCGCTGGTGTCGATATGCCACGCGCCGCCACGCCGGATGCCGGTCACGCCATGGCGGAGTAGCAGGTGCGCGCCC